>JBGSNJ010000448.1:0-2637 GCA_041739715.1 Aestuariivirga sp. | reverse complement strand
GGCGCCGCCGACGCCGGTGTCGATCTCGTCGAAGATCAGCGTCGGCGCCGAGCCCTTGGCCGCAAGCACGACCTTGAGCGCCAGCATGAAGCGCGCGAGTTCGCCGCCGGATGCCACCTTCATCAGCGGCGCCAGGGGCGTACCCGGATTGGCGGCCACCATGAATTCGATCCTGTCGATTCCCGACGGTCCGGGTTTTCCGGCGTCCGTCTCGATATGGCTTTCGAAGCGCGCCCGCTCCAGCTTGAGCGGCGGCAATTCGGCCATGACCGCCTTGTCGAGCGCCTTGGCCGCCTTCCGCCGGCGGTCGGACAGCTTATCGGCGGCGGCATCATAGGCATCCCGCGAGGAACGCCACCGTGTCTCGAGCGCCCTCAGTTTGCTGCCGCCGTCGCTCAACGCGGCAAGCTCCGCCTCGAATCGCTGGCGCACCTGTGCCAGCGTATCGACGGTGCACTTGTACTTCCGCGCGGCGGCGCGCAGCGCGAAGAGGCGTTCCTCCGATGTCTCCAACTCCTTCGGATCGAAGACAAAGGCACGGCGCGCCTCGGCCAGCGCCCGTTCGGCCTCGCCGATCTCGGTCAACACGCGGTCGAGCGAATGGCAGACATGGTCCAGCCGCCCACCCGCCGTTTCGCGCCGCCGCTCAAGCTTGCGCAGCGCGGCGTTGAGGCGCGACACCGCCGTGCCATCTCCGGCGAGCGCTTCCTCGGCATCTGCGATCGCTTCGGCATATTGCTCGGCCGACATCATCATCTGGCGCGCTTCGGCCAGCTTGGCTTCCTCGCCGTCGACAGGGTTCAGCACACGAAGCTCTTCGGCTGCATGCTCCAGATAGTCGCGCTCGGCCTCGGCCCGCGCCATCAGGCTGCGATGCGCCTCAAGTTCGGCCAGCGCCACACTTGTCTTGTCCCATAGGGCACCAACCTCTGCCGCTGTGCCCTCGAGTGCGCCGAAGGCATCGAGCAGCCGCCGGTGTGCGCCGACGTCGACCAGCGCTCGATCGGCGTGCTGGCCGTGAATCTCGGCCAGCGTACCGGCAATCTGCCGGAGCAGATTCAGGCTGACCGGTTGATCATTGATCGCCGCACGGCTCGGTCCGTCGGCATTCTGAATGCGCCGGATCACCAGTTCGCCGTCAGCTTCGATGCCCTGTTCCTTGAGCACGGAAAAAGCCGTGTGCGAGGCCGTTAACGCGAAGGCGGCAGTTACGACACCGCGCTCGGCACCGGCCCTCACGAGGGTGGAATCCCCTCTGGCGCCCAGGGCCAGTCCCAGAGAGTCGAGCAGGATGGACTTCCCCGCGCCCGTCTCGCCAGTGAGGACGGTGAGGCCCCGGTCGAGAGAGAGATCAAGCTTCTCGATGAGCACGATGTCGCGGATGGAAAGCGCGGTGAGCATAGGCGCCTTATACCGGAAATCCGGCGGAGCGCGCGAGGGGGTGTGGATTACAGGGGGTTGATCGCCCGGAAGGTCTTGCTGATCCAGCTTTCCCTGTTTTCGACCGGCGCCACCCCGTCGCTGGAGACGAGCTGGTAGGCATCCTTGTACCATTCCGAATTGGGGAAATTGTGCCCCAGCACGGCTGCGGCCGTCTGGGCCTCCGATACGACGCCCAGTGCCATATAGCCTTCCGAGAGGCGATAAAGAGCTTCGGGCGTCTGGGACGTGTTCTGATATTCGGTCACCACCCGCTTGAAGCGGTTGATGCCCGCCAGATAGGAGCCCTGCTTGTAGTAGTAGCGGCCGATCTGCATTTCCTTGCCTGCGAGATGGTCGCGCGCCACCAGCACCTTCTGGCTTGCGTCTTCGGCATAGGGCGTGTCGGGGAACCGGCGCTCGATCTCCTCGAGCGCCTCCAGCGCCTTGCGCGTGGAAGTCTGATCTCGCTTGGTATCGTTGATCCGCTCAAAATCGGACAGCGCGACGAGATAATGCGCGTAGGCCGCATCCTTGTGCCCAGGATGCAGCGTGATGAAGCGGTTAGCCGCCACGATCGCATCATCGTATTTCTTGGCCTTGTAGTTCACATAGGCCTGCATGAGAATGGCTTTGGTGGCGTAGCTCGAATAGGGATACTGCCGTTCGACTTCGCCGAATTCCTTGACCGCCGTCTTGTAATTGTTCTTCTTCAGGCTCTCGAGCGCTTCATTGTAAAGCTTCGCCACGGCCTCGCCCTCGGCGGCGGTTGCCATGTCCGGCGAGAGGCCGGTGCCGACGCCGGCTGCCGCTGTTGAAGACGAGTCATCGCCCCAGATTCCATCCATGATGCTGGTGGCACAGCCACCAAGGGGCAAGGCCAGGATCAGGAGGACGACAGCGGCTGCACCATTGCGCGCGGCCCCACGAGACGCTCTCCTGATATCGAAAGACTGCACTTTGTCCGATTCCCAACTCTTGAGGCCGGTGTCATACATCACAGGTCTCGGCCATGCCAGCACCCCCCGGCGACGACCGTTAGAGGCACGAAACCCGGCGGAAGTGTGACCGCCGGGCTTCACGGAACGCAGATGAGTTTCAGCTAGTTAGCCTGGCGGCGCAGGAAGGCGGGAATCTCCAGCTGATCGTCGTCGAGCGCGGGTTCCGGGCGGTGCTGCTCGGCCGGCGCCTGCGGGCGGATGGGCGCGACCTGCTGCG
>JBGSNJ010000446.1:0-3910 GCA_041739715.1 Aestuariivirga sp. | reverse complement strand
CCCTGGCGCAGGAAACCGATCCGAACGTGAAGGCCGCGCTGCAATTGGCGCAGGCCGCAGCGCTGCTGGGTTCCGATCGTCCCGACGCGGAGAAGATCGCGGCGATCAGCACGCTGGCCGCCACCGGCAGCCGCGATGTGCTTCCGGTTCTCGCAGGGGCGGCAGAAGGCCAGGGCGAGGTGGCGCTGGCCGCCCGTAACGCGATCTCCGGCATCGAGACCAGCCTTGCCGTCTGGAACATGTGCCAGAACATATGGTTCGGCATCTCACTGGGCTCGGTGCTGCTGCTGGCGGCGGTTGGCCTTGCCATCACCTTCGGCGTGATGGGCGTCATCAACATGGCGCATGGCGAAATGGTCATGCTGGGCGCCTATTCCACCTTCGTGGTGCAGGAGGTGATCCGCAATCATGCGCCGGGCCTCTTCGATGCCTCGCTCTTCATCGCGCTGCCCATCGCCTTTCTGGTGGCGGCCGTCGCCGGTCTCGTCATCGAACGCCTGGTGATCCGCCCGCTCTATGGCCGCCCGCTGGAAACCCTGCTGGCAACCTGGGGCGTGTCGCTCATCCTGCAGCAGACCATCCGCATGATCTTCGGCCCGACTAACCGCGAGGTGGGCAATCCCTCCTGGGCCTCGGGCGCCTTCGAACTGGGGCAGCTTTCGATTACCTACAACCGGCTCTGGCTGGTGATCTTCTCGCTCACCGTCTTCTTCGCCCTCTATGCCGTGCTCAACAAGACCTGGTTCGGACTGCAGATGCGCGCCGTGACCCAGAACCGCCGCATGGCCTCGGCCATCGGCATCAAGACGCCCTGGATCGGGGCACTGACCTTCGCGGTGGGATCGGGCATCGCGGGAATTGCCGGCGTCGGCCTCTCGCAGATCGACAATGTCTCGCCCGACCTCGGGCAGAGCTACTCGATCGACAGCTTCATGGTGGTGGTCTTCGGCGGTGTCGGAAACATCTGGGGCACGCTGGTGGCCGCCATGACGCTGGGCATCGTCAACAAGCTGCTCGAGCCCTTCGCCGGCGCGGTGCTGGGCAAGATCCTGGTGCTGGTCTTCATCATCCTCTTCATCCAGAAGCGGCCGCGCGGACTCTTCGCGCTCAAGGGAAGGTTCGTCGAGGCATGAGGCGGGCGACACTCATCGCGGCCTGCATCATCGCGGGCATCGCGATCCTGGTGCCGGTTCTCAATCTCGCGGTCCCGGTGGACTCGGCCTTTCATGTCCCGGACTATCTCGTGCCGCTGCTCGGCAAGTATCTCTGCTTTGCGATCCTGGCGCTGGCCCTCGATCTCGCCTGGGGCTATTGCGGCATCCTTTCGCTCGGCCACGGCGCGTTCTTCGCGCTCGGCGGCTATGCCATGGGCATGTACCTGATGCGCCAGATCGGCAGCCGCGGCGTCTATGCCAATCCGATCCTGCCGGACTTCATGGTCTTCCTGAACTGGAAGGAACTGCCCTGGTACTGGTACGGCTTCGACATGTTCTGGTTCGCCGCCATCATGGTGATGCTGGTGCCGGGACTGCTTGCCTTCGTCTTCGGCTGGTTCGCCTTCCGCTCGCGCGTCACCGGCGTCTATCTCTCGATCATCACCCAGGCGCTGACCTATGCGCTGCTACTGGCCTTCTTCCGCAACGACATGGGCTTCGGCGGCAACAACGGCCTCACCGACTTCAAGGACATTCTCGGATTCAACATCCAGTCTCAGGGAATCCGCGCCGCGCTCTTCGCGGCAACGGCGCTGACGCTTGCCGCCTTCCTGCTCATGCTGCAGTGGATCGTGGCCTCGCGGCTCGGCAAGGTCATGGTGGCGGTGCGCGATGCGGAATCCCGCACCCGCTTCATCGGCTACCGCGTGGAGCACGTGAAGCTCTTCGCCTTCACCCTGTCAGCCGTCATGGCGGGCGTGGCCGGTGCGCTCTACGTGCCGCAGGTGGGCATCATCAATCCGGGCGAGTTCTCGCCCGCCAATTCGATCGAGATCGTGATCTGGACGGCAGTGGGCGGGCGCGGCACGCTGGTCGGGCCGATCATCGGCGCGCTCACCGTCAACGCCGGCAAGAGCTATTTCACCGCCGCCTTCCCGGATGCCTGGCTGCTGGTGCTGGGCGCACTCTTCGTCTGCGTGACCCTGTTCCTGCCCAAGGGCATCGTCGGCACGCTCTCCGAGTGGTGGGAGAAGCGGCCGCGGCGCAATGCGGCGAAGGCACCGGTCGCCAGCATGGAGGCGGCGCAGTGAGCAAGCAGGGCAGCATCCTCTATCTCGACGGCATCACGGTGAGCTTCGACGGCTTCAAGGCGCTCAACAGCCTGTCGCTGATCATCGGCGAGGGCGAGATGCGCGCCATCATCGGCCCCAATGGCGCGGGCAAGACAACCATGATGGATGTCATCACCGGCAAGACCCGGCCCGACGAGGGCGAGGCGCTGTTCGGCGGCGACATCGATCTGCTGACGCGCGACGAGGCCACGATCGCCAGGCTCGGTATCGGCCGCAAGTTCCAGCGCCCATCGGTCTTCGAGGGTCACACGGTGTGGGACAACATCGAGTTGGCGCTGGAAGGCAACCGCGGCGTGGTGGACAGCCTCTTCCACCGCCTGTCTCCCCTGGAAAAAGCGCGCATCGAGGAAATCCTCGAGACCGTCGGCCTCACCGCGCAGGCCAGGCGGCTGGCGGCGCATCTCAGCCATGGCCAGAAGCAGTGGCTGGAGATCGGCATGTTGCTGGCGCAGGAACCGAAGCTTCTCCTGGTCGACGAGCCGGTGGCCGGCATGACCGACGACGAGACGGCGGCGACGGCGCGGCTGCTGAAGCGCATCGCCCGGGAGAAGGCCGTGGTCGTGGTGGAGCATGACATGTCCTTCGTGCGCGAACTGGGGGTGCGCGTCACCGTGCTGCATGAAGGCGCGGTGCTGGCCGAAGGCTCGCTCGATGCGGTGAGCGCCGATCCGCGCGTGATCGAAGTCTATCTGGGGAGGTGAGCAGGCGCGCATGATCAGTCTTTCGGTCACCGGACTCGATGTCTACTACGGCGCGGCCCAGGCGCTGCGCGGTGTGTCGCTGGATGCCAAGCCGGGGTCCATCACCTGCGTGCTCGGCCGCAACGGCGTGGGCAAGTCCAGCCTGCTGCGCGCCATCATGGGGTTGCAGCCGGTGAAGAGCGGCGATATCGCCATCGACGGCAAATCCATCGGCGGCCTTGCGCCTTATGCGCGCGTGGCCTCGGGCCTCGGCTATGTGCCGCAGGGACGCGAGATCTTTCCGCTGCTGACGGTGGAGGAGAATCTGCAGACCGGCCTCACCGTGCTGCCGCGCGCCGAGCGCCATGTTGATGCCGAGATCTTCCGCCTGTTTCCGGTTCTGAAGACTATGCTGGCGCGGCGCGGCGGCGATCTTTCGGGCGGGCAGCAGCAGCAACTTGCCATCGCGCGCGCCCTGGTGACGCAGCCCAGGCTGCTGGTTCTCGACGAACCCACCGAGGGCATCCAGCCTTCGATCATCAAGGACATCGGCCATGCCATCCGCTTCCTGCGCGACACGGCGGGAATGACCATCCTGCTGGTCGAGCAGTATCTCGACTTCTGCCGCGCGCTTGCAGACCACGTCTACATCATGGATCGCGGCGAGATCGTGCACAGCGGCCCGGCTGCCGATCTCGACAGGCCGGAGGTACGCCGGCATCTCATGGTGTGATGAGGCAGATCGCGGTGGACAACGCTTGCAAAGGCCCGTGCCGCTTGCTGGACAGAACCCCGTGGCGGGTGCCATAGTTTTGAGGAAGAGCTCTCGAGCGAGCTCGCAGGGAGGACACAATGACACTTCGCAATCTTCACGTCTCACGCCGTAACGTGCTGGCCCTCGGCGCCGCCGGCGCCATGCTGCCGCTGGCCGGTCCGCAACCGG
>JBGSNJ010000439.1:0-1801 GCA_041739715.1 Aestuariivirga sp. | reverse complement strand
AGGCGCGCGCCAGGCCCTTGAGGCCTACTGGCGGCGCGTGTCCGAGGCCGCGGCCTTCAGCCCGTTCCAGCGCACGCCGCTCGACCGGCTCATGGGCCGCTGGTCGCTCGATCATTCGCCCGGCTATGTCGCCATGGACCTCATGACCCGGCTGGCTTCGCCTTACGATCTCAATCCCCTCGGCTACAATCCGCTCAAGCCAATCCTCGAGGAGAGCATCGACTTCGATATCCTCCGGCAGTCGCCGATCAAGCTCTTCATCACAGCCACCAATGTGCGGACGGGCCGCGGGCGCATCTTCCGCAATCCGGAGATCAGTGCGGATGTCCTCCTGGCCTCGGCCTGCCTGCCCACCATGTTCCAGGCCGTGGAGATCGATGGCGAGGCCTATTGGGACGGCGGCTATGCCGGCAATCCCACCATCACGCCACTGGTGCGCGAGAGCAGTGCCAGCGACACGATCCTGGTCCAGATCAACCCGCGCGAGCGGGCCGACGTGCCGCGCAGCGCCGCAGAGATCCTGAACCGCCTGAACGAGATCAGCTTCAATGCGTCGCTCATGAAGGAAATCCGCATGATCGCCCTGCTCCGGCAGGTGGCGGATCCCGGATCTGGGGAAGGCGCCCGCTGGGCCGGCATGCGCACGCATCGCATCATGACCGAAATGCTCTCGGAACTTGGCGCATCCTCGAAGCTCAATGCGGAATGGGACTTCGTCTCTCTGCTGCGCGACGAGGGACGCAGGGCCGCGGCGGCATTCCTCGATCAGCATGGCTCCGACATCGGTGCGCGTTCGACCGCCGATATCGACGTGCTTCTGTCGGAATGCTGAGCCCGGGCGGGCTCCTCAGCGCGACTTCACCAGCCCCGAGAATCCCGCGATCGCCAGCAGGCTCAAGGCCCATCCCACGATGGCCTGGAAATAGAAGTACCCCATGATGCCCGAGCCCAGGCGCCGCGACGGGTCGGGACGCCAGTACTCCTTCTGTCCGATTTCGAGGACGGGAAACAGCGTGTCGAGCGAATACATCCAGGCATTGAAGACGGGATAGCTCGATGCCTCCGGCTGGGCGAGGAAGCAGTGGAGCTGAGACTGCCCTGGCATCGCGCGGCCGATCGCCGGCCCTGCCGTGAGCGTCACGCTCTCGTCCTTCGGCACGCCGCACAGGATCCACTCCGGCGAGCGCAGGATCACCGGGCTGTTCGGCTTGATGGCGGACTGTGACTGCGCCACCGCAAAGACGGCGACCCCCAGCCCCCAGAAGAAGAACAGCCAGGCAAATGCCAGAAGCGGCTTGCGGCCATAGCCAAGCGTCACGCCGAGCAGGCTGTCCTTGACGGTCAGCAACAGCCGCCACAGCGGATTGGCGGCGCGGGCCCGCCGGGCTGCGCGCTGGAGGCGCTCCTTCTCGACAAGAACCGTTTGCGCGTCGTCGTCATGTCCCATGTCGCGGAAGACATAGGCGAGCTGTTCATAGGGCTGCGGCCAGAACTCCTCGCCCCAGCGGTCGGGCGTCTGGCGCGCGAGCCAGGCGATGCGCCGTTCGGCATCCATCGGGCCGCCAATGAGCGCGTTGTAGAGGCAGCGGTTGAGAAGGAGATCGCCCGGCGCAGGCCAGGATGCCTCGTCGTCGTGCAGGGTGTCGACGGACGCGCCGGTGAGATCGAGCGCACCCTTGATCTGCGCGCCGCCGCGCAGAAACAGTCCGCCGCGCACCACCGTACGATTGAGGTGCAGCGCCTCGCCATCGGGATGAGAGAGCCTTGCCCCGGTCAGATCGAGGTCACCGTCGACGCGCGC
>JBGSNJ010000430.1:0-2476 GCA_041739715.1 Aestuariivirga sp. | reverse complement strand
AGCGCAATGGCAAGGCCCGTCGGCATGAGGCAGCGGGTACCGGGCTTCAGCACGAGGGCTTCGGCGGCGCGCAGGTCCATGCCGGCCGCGCCATCCGTCTCGTAGGCCGGAAGCGGCAGATCCTCGCCATGGGCGAGCCTGCGGATGCGAACAGCGGTCACGGGCGGTCCTTCAACATGGCCGCAAGCCGATCCATCAGCCGGGTCGCCACCTCCGCCTTGGACAGGTTCGGCCAGCTTTCGACCCCGGCGGCGGAAACGAGATGAACCTCGTTGCGGTCGCCGCCGAAGACGCCCTTACCGGCGCTCACGTCATTGGCGACGATCAGATCGCAGCCCTTCTTTGCCAGCTTGCTCTTCGCATTGGCGATGACGTCCTGCGTCTCGGCAGCAAAGCCGACGCAGAGAGCGGGTCGGGCAGTCTTGCGCTGCGCGATGGTTGCGAGAATGTCGGGGTTTTCGGCCAGTTGAATCGCCGGCGGCCCTGCAGCTCCCTTCTTCAGCTTCTGTCCCGCGACGGAAGCCACGCGCCAGTCGGCCACGGCGGCCGTGAAGATGGCAATGTCGCAAGGCAGTTCCTCCTCGCAGACCTTGAGCATCCCGGAGGCCGTCTCGACCGGCCGCATCTGGGCGCCGGGCGGGATCGGCAAGGCAGTTGGCCCCGAGACCAGGATCACTTCGGCGCCCAGCGCGACGGCCGCTTCGGCGATCGCGTAGCCCTGCTTGCCCGAGGACTGGTTGGAGATGAAGCGCACGGGATCGATCGGCTCGCGCGTCGGGCCCGCGGTGATGACGACCTTGCGTCCGGCCAGCGGGCGGGCACCTGGCGTCAGAAGCTTCTCGATGGCGGACAGGATGTCGGACGGCTCCGCCATGCGGCCGGGACCGAATTCACCGCAGGCCATCTCGCCGTCATTGGGCCCGACGACATGGACGCCATCGGCCGCCAGTGTGCGGAGATTCCGCTGGGTGGCGGGATGCTGCCACATCCGCACATTCATGGCGGGGGCGACGAGTACCGGCTTGTTGGTGGCCAGCAGGGCGGTGGAAGCCAGATCGTCGGCGCGGCCCTGGGCCATCTTGGCCATGAGATCGGCAGTGGCCGGCACCACCACCAGGAGATCGGCGGAGCGCGACAATTCGATATGGCCCATCTCGATCTCGTCGGTGAGGTCGAAGAGTTCGGTGTGGACCTTCGCGCCCGACAGGCTCGCCACCGACAGGGGCGTCACGAATTCCCCGGCCGCGCGGGTCATGATGGACTTGACGCCGATGCCGCGGCCCTTGAGCAGGCGGATCAGTTCGAGGCTCTTGTAGGCGGCGATGCCGCCGCCGATGATGAGAAGAACGGATTTCATGTCACGCATCCTGCCAGAAATCCCCGTTTCGCGCGAATCGGCTCACAGCCGGAACAGGGCGATGGCAATCGCAACCAGCGCCGCCGCACCGATCACCGCGGCATAGCGCAGCGGCCGGTTGCGCCGTGCCTCGGCCAGGGCCAGCGCTTCGGTCGTTTCACGGTCGAGCCGCAGTCCTCCCGACTTCGCCATGTCGGACAGCATCGTGCTGGCCCTTGCCGCGTCTTCGAACAGGGCGGGGAGACTCATGGCCATCCGGCCCAGGCCGTTGACGCCGGTCTCGATCCTGCCGACCGGGCCCAGCTTGCGCTCGATCCAGCCGCGTACCACGGGCTCGGCGGTCACCCACATGTTGAGGTCGGGATTGAGCGTGCGGGCAACGCCTTCCACCACCACCATGGTCTTCTGCAACAGTAGAAGCTGCGGCTGCGTCTGCATCTTGAACTGGGCCGTCACCTCGAAGAGCTGGGTCAGCAGGCGCGCCATGGAAATGTCATTGGCGGAAAGCCCCATGATCGGTTCGCCCACCGCGCGGAGCGCCTGGGCGAAACTCGCCGGGTCCTGATCGGGCGGCACATAGCCCGCTTCGAAATGCACCTGGCTGATGCGCATGTAGTCGCGCGTGATGAAGCCATAGAGGATTTCGGCGAGGAACATGCCCTCGCGCGCGCTCAAACGCCCGGTGATGCCGAAGTCCACCGCGACTAGAGTGCCTTCACGGTCGACGAAGAGATTGCCGGGGTGCATGTCGGCGTGGAAGAAACCGTCGCGGATCGCCTGGCGCAGGAAACTCTGGATCACCGTGTCGGCCAACTGCTTCAGGTCGAAGCCCTGGGCCTGCAAGGCCGCGACATCGGCGATCGGCGTGCCGTCGATCCAGCCGGTGGTCAGCACCTGGCGCGCGCTGCGGCCCCAGTCGACGGCTGGCACGCGGAATCCAGGATCGTCCCTGGTGTTCTCGGCGATCTCCGACATGGCGGATGCTTCCATGCGCAGGTCGAGTTCCAGTTTCATCGAGTCTTCCAGCATGGCCACGGCCGCCACGGGCCGGAGGCGGCGGCCCTCGGCGCTGAAGCGCTCCAGCAGGCGCGCGGCGAAGTAGAAGCTCTGCAGGTCGGC
>JBGSNJ010000402.1:0-9077 GCA_041739715.1 Aestuariivirga sp. | reverse complement strand
GGAACTTGCCCGCGAACTGCGGCCGCTCGCTCAGCGCCAGGAGATCGCCAAGCAGCTTCGAGCCGGTGTCCCGCAGGCCATCGCGGCGGTCTTCGAGCAGCTCGGCCTCGAGCGCCTGCAGGGCCTCGTCCAGCGAGTCGGAGAACATGGCCTCGTCGTCCTCGCCGGCGATCTCGATATAGCGCGCCTCCTGGGCGCGCGAGAGTCCGCTGAAGATCAGGCTGACGTTGGCCGCGGTACAAAGGCGCGACAGCTTGCTGAGCGAATAGGCGGCCGAAGCATCGAGGCCGTGCACCCGGGTGAAGTCGACGACCACGTAATGCGGCGCGCGCTTGCGGGCCAGCTCGGCGCGGACTCGTTCCACCAGCGCATTGGCCGTGCCGAAGAACAGGAAGCCGCTGAGCTCGATCACCGCGGCCTGATGCCCGGCCTGCATGAGATAGTGCACTTCCGCATCGCTGCGCTCGACCAGCGAACGCCGGCTGGCCAGCGTCGAGCGCAGCCGCACGACATTCACCTGCGCGAAGGATACGATGAACATGGCGGCCGCCACGAGTATGCCGAGGCCCAGAGCCTGGAAGAAGCCGACCGTGGCCGCCACCGCGAGGATCAGCAGGACCAGCGCATAGTCGGTGAGCGAGAACTGCCGGCGCCGGAACCAGAGCCAGGTGATCAAGAGATCGATGCCGAGATAGGCAATCACCGCGACGAAGAGTCCGGCCGGGAGAAAGGACAGTTCCGTTGCGCCATAGATGAAGATCAGCAGGCAGCCGGCGGCCGCGCTGAGGCCGGGCAGGACGCTGCCCAGTCCGAGCCGCTCGCCCAGCACGGTTCCGGGGATCGTCTGATAGCCGGTCATGCCGCCGCCCAGCGCACCGGCAATGTTGGCAATGCCCGTCGCCCGAAGGTCCTTCTCGAGATCGAGGTCGCGATCGAGCGCCAGCTCGAGACCCGTGGCATTGAGCAGCGTGCCGAGAATGGTCAGCAGCGCCACGATCGCGATGGTTGGCGCTGCCTTGAGGATCGCCCAGGGATCGGCATCAAGCACGAGCGAGGGATCGAGAACCTGCAGAAAGCCGCCTGTCTCGAAGGGACCGAGCAGGAGGCTGGCATCCTCGGCCTGCTCCAGACTCATGCCCGCGAAATAGAGGATTGCGTAGAAGCCGGCGAGGGCGAGCGCCAGGACCACTGGCAGGAGCATTTCCCGGCTGAACCAATGTGCAGCCACCGCAATGCCGCCGCCGATCAAGACCCAGGGCAGCCAGAGCAGCAGCGTTCCGGGTGCAAGCAGCGAGGGCAGATTCCACACGGTGACGCGTGCGCCGAGTCCGAGGCTGATCGCACCCATCAGCAGCAGGAAGCCGGTGGCAGCGAGAAATCCGCCGATCACCGGATAGGGAATGAAGCGTGCGAGGAAGCCAAGCCGCAACATGCCGAAGCTCCAGGCCAGAATGCCCGAGAAGGCCGTGGTCAGCGCGACCAGAACGGCGATGGTGGCCATCAGGCTGTCTTCCTGATCGGCAGGCCAGGTCTCGGCCATGGCGCTGACGGTCACGGCAAGCACGATCGCCGTCACGTCCTGCGGCTGGCAGATGGTCCCACGAAAGCTGTAGAAGAAGCCGCCGACCCCGCACATCAGCGCCGCACCCAGGAGCGACAGCCCGAGACCAGTCTCCAGCAAGGGCGCCAGAGAACCGCCATAAATGATGGTCGTGAAGGAAATCACGAAGGTGACGGTGAGCGTGGCCGTGAGAAGCGTTGCCCAGATTCCGCGCAGGACGGATTTCACCACCTCCGCAATGTCTCGCGTTTCAGCTGCCGCTTTCGCCACCTGTGACGTCTCCCCGGGATTGCGGCGCAAGCAAATCCAAATCGAACCGGTTTGTCGAGATTTAGATTCCAACAGCAGGTGGAGTCGTACCGGGCGTCGATACGGCAGCGGCATGACGTAGGCGCATGTCTTCGGCGGACTGGCGTACGACCTCCGACATCTGCAGAAGCTGCCTGGCCAGAGGACTCGTCTTGCGCCAGATCATGCCGATGGTGCGCGAGGGGCGCGGCGGCTTGAACTGCGCAACGGAGACCGGGGCTGACCGCGTCTCGACCGCCACCGCCATCTCGGGAATGAGGGTGACGCCGATGCCGACGCTCACCATCTGCACCAGCGTGGACAGCGAACTGCCGTCGAGCAATTCACGCGGGCGCGCCGCATGCATGTTGCAGAAAGAGAGGGCCTGATCGCGGAAGCAGTGGCCCTCCTCCAGCAGCAAGAGCCGCATCTCGCGCAGGGACTCGCGGCTGGGAACCGGTTTTCCCGCGTCTTCGCCGGGGCGCACGAGGACAAAGCTTTCGGAGAAGAGCGCCACCTCGGTGAAGGAGGGTTCCGAAATGGGCAGTGCCACGATCGCCGTATCGAGGCGGCCTTCGCCAAGCTCCTGGATGAGCCGCGGCGTGACGGTCTCGCGTACATGAATGTCGAGGCCGGCATAGGCACCGGTCAGATCGCCGATGATGGTCGGCAGGAGATAGGGCGCGATGGTGGGGATAATGCCGATGCGCAGCCGCCCGACAAGCTGATCCCGGGAGGCGCGTGCGATATCCTCAAGTTCATCAACCGAACGCAGGATATCGCGAACCCGCAAAGCGAACTCCTCACCCAGGCGAGTCAGGCGCACCTGCCGCGCGCCTCTTTCGAACAGCTCGGCGCCAAGCGTGTCTTCCAGTTCCCTGATCTGCATGGAGAGTGCGGGCTGCGAAATGGCGCAAGCCTCTGCAGCTCGGCCGAAGTGGCCGTGGCGCCGCAAGGCCTCGAAATAGCGGAACTGCCTGAGGGTCAGATTGATCATAAGCCGATCTTATCGCAGCGATCAGAAAATTCAGCTTAAATTAATCGCCTGGCTTTGCTAAGACACCTCCAGCGAAGGCGGGAACAGGCGACAAAAGGGAGACTCCACAGGTCGGTCCCGGGCGTCTAGCATGGACCGGGTTCTCGAAATTTCTTTCAATATATTCAATGAGATAGACTCGGTCTATCGGACAACGCAACCACGATTGGAGAGAAGCATGGACAAGAAGGACGTCAAGGCCACCGGCCAGTGCCCGGTGATGCATGGGGCCCAGATGCTGGCAGCCTTCGGGGTGAGATCCAACCGCGACTGGTGGCCGAACCAGCTGAACCTCAAGATGCTGCATCAGCATTCCTCGCTGTCCAGCCCGATGGCCAGGGACTTTGACTACGCCAAGGCATTCACGTCGCTCGATCTCAAGGCCCTGAAGAAGGATCTGCAGGCCCTGATGACGGACTCGCAGGAGTGGTGGCCCGCCGACTTCGGCCACTATGGACCGCTCTTCATCCGCATGGCCTGGCACAGTGCCGGCACCTATCGCACCGGCGATGGCCGCGGCGGCGCCGGATCGGGGCAGCAGCGCTTCGCCCCGCTCAACAGCTGGCCTGACAACGCCAATCTCGACAAGGCGCGCCGCCTGCTGTGGCCGATCAAGCAGAAGTACGGGAACCAGATCTCCTGGGCCGACCTCATGATCCTCGCCGGCAACGTGGCGCTCGAGTCCATGGGCTTCAAGACCTTCGGCTTCGGCGGCGGCCGCGCCGACGTGTGGGAGCCGGACGAAGACGTCTACTGGGGCAATGAAGACACCTGGCTGGGCGACAAGCGCTACACCGGCGACCGCCAGCTTGAGAATCCGCTCGCCGCCGTGCAGATGGGCCTCATCTACGTGAACCCGGAAGGCCCCAACGGAAAGCCGGATCCGCTGGCTGCCGCCCGCGACATTCGCGAGACCTTCGCGCGCATGGCCATGGATGACGAAGAGACCGTGGCGCTCATCGCCGGCGGGCACACGTTCGGCAAGACCCATGGTGCGGGTCCTGCGACCAACGTCGGACCCGAGCCCGAAGCCGCGCCGCTGGAGTCGCAGGGCCTCGGCTGGTTCAGTGCCTACAAGTCCGGCAAGGGTGACGACACCATCACCAGCGGACTCGAAGTGACCTGGACCACGACGCCGACCAAGTGGAGCAACAACTTCTTCGACAATCTCTTCGGCTTCGAGTGGGAGCTGACCAAGAGCCCGGCCGGCGCCCATCAGTGGACGCCGAAGAACGGCGCCGGCGCGGGAACGGTGCCGGATGCGCATGATCCCTCCAAGCGCCACGCCCCTTCGATGCTGACCACCGACCTCGCGCTGCGCGCCGATCCGGCCTACGAGAAGATCTCGCGCCGCTTCCACCAGAACCCGGACCAGTTCGCCGATGCCTTTGCCCGCGCCTGGTTCAAGCTGACCCACCGCGACATGGGACCGAAGATCCGCTATCTCGGCCCCGAGGTTCCGGCCGAAGACCTGATCTGGCAGGATCCGCTGCCGGCGGTCGATCACCCGCTGATCGATGCCAAGGATGTTGCCGATCTCAAGGCCAGGATCCTGGCAACGGGCCTGTCGGTGTCCCAGCTCGTGTCGACAGCCTGGGCCTCGGCCTCGACCTTCCGCGGCTCCGACAAGCGCGGCGGTGCAAATGGTGCGCGCATCCGCCTGGCGCCGCAGAAGGACTGGGAGGTGAACCAGCCAGCCCAGCTTGCCAAGGTGCTTGCAGCGCTCGAAGGGGTTCAGAAGGCCTTCAACGGATCGCAGACCGGAAAGAAGCGCGTCTCGCTGGCCGACCTGATCGTGCTGGGCGGCTGCGCCGCCATCGAGAAGGCGGCAAAGGCTGCGGGTCACGAGGTTACGGTTCCCTTCACGCCGGGCCGCAGCGATGCAACGCAGGAGCAGACCGATGTCGAGAGCTTCTCGGTTCTCGAGCCGATTGCCGATGGCTTCCGTAACTACATGAAGGGCACCTACACGGTGTCGGCGGAAGAGCTGCTGGTCGACAAGGCCCAGCTGCTGCGGCTGACGGCTCCGGAAATGACGGCGCTGGTCGGCGGCATGCGTGCACTGGGCGCCAATGCCGGTACCTCGCCGCATGGCGTCTTCACCAAGACGCCCGGCACGCTGACCAACGACTTCTTCGTCAATCTGCTCGACATGGGCAATGCCTGGAAGGCGACATCGGCGGCCGAGGATGTCTTCGAGCTCCGCGACCGCAAGACCAATGCCCTGAAGTGGACCGCAACGCGCGTCGACCTCGTGTTCGGATCGAATTCGCAGCTTCGCGCGCTGGCCGAGGTCTATGGCAGCAGCGATGGCAAGGCCAAGTTCGTGACGGACTTCGTCGCGGCCTGGAACAAGGTGATGAACCTCGACCGTTTCGATCTGGCCTGATTGGCATCAGCCGGCATTTGGGGCGCAGCGGTATCGCCGCTGCGCCCTTTTTCTTGTTTCGGAGGCTGCTTCCGCTAGCATGCCGCGGACATGTCCAAGACAGCTGATACCGCGGCGGGGTTTTCCCTCGCGCCTGCCCCGATGGAGGGCAAGGGTTCATACAATCGCAACTCCGCGGTGCAGCAGGCCGGCGCATCGCCCGCCATTGCCGCCCTGGTGCGGGCCGCCGAACAGATCAGCCTGCCGGATGCGCCTTCACCCATCGCCATCGCGGACTACGGATCATCGCAGGGGCACAGCTCGCTGGCGCCGATGGCCGCCGCCATCCATACGCTGCGTGGCCGGCTCGATGCTGCGCGGCCGATCTCGGTCTTTCATACCGACCTGCCCGGCAGCGACTTCAGCGCTCTGTTCGGGCTGCTGACAACGGATCCCCAAAGCTATCTCCGCTGGGATGGGTTGACCTATGCCGCGGCCGTGGGCCGGAGCTTCTATGAGCAGATCCTTCCTGCGCAGAGCATCAATCTCGGCTGGTGTTCCTGGGCCATTCAATGGCTCAGCCGGGCGCCTGCCCCCATACCCGACCAGGTTCAGGTGGCCTATAGCGCCGACGCCGCGACCCGCGCCGTCTATGCACGGCAGGCCGCCGAAGATTGGCAGTGCTTTCTCCGGCATCGCGGTGCCGAACTGGCCAGCGGCGGGCGGCTGATCGTGGTGACCATGGCGCTGACCGAGGATGGCGACTTTGGCTACCGTCCGGTGCTCGACGCGCTCTATGCGGCACTCCGCGATCGCGTTGGCGAGGGATTCATGAGCGAGGCCGAACTCCATGGCATGGCAATCCCGACGGTCGGGCGCAGCCTTCCGGACATCGAAGCGCCATTCGCCGCGGGCTCCTTTGCGGGTCTGACGATCGAGGATGCGCGTCTTCTTCTGGCACCGGACCCGATCTGGGAGGACTACGCGCGCAACGGTGATGCCCGGGCTTACGGCGCGCGGTGGGCCGCCTTCTCGCGGTCATCGGTGTTGCCCACGCTTGCGCTCGCGCTGTCCGACCACGGCCCGGAGCGGACGCTGACATTCCTTGGCCGCGTCGAGGCTGGAATGGCGGATCGCCTTGCCGCAGCGCCCCGCAAGTTTCCGATCCCGCTGGTCATCGTGGACCTGCGCAAGGCCTGACATGCTCCGCACTTCGACCGCGCTTGCCTCAGCCACCACAAGTTTGACTCGCGGTCCGCAGGAGAGTGAGCAATAGTTCATGCTTGCAACGCGGCGCAACGGAACAGGATGACAGACGCGACATTGCAGAGCTGGATCGGCCGAACCGAGGTGCGGAAAGACGACATCCTGGGCTTTCCGGTCAGCGCCTTTGCGGCAAGCCTCGACCGCAGCGACGAGATCTTGTCGTCACCGGGTGCCGAACTGCCTGCCCTGTGGGTGTGGCTCTACTTCCTGCCGCTCGCCCCCATGTCGGAGATCGGCCCTGACGGACATCCCCGGCGTGGTGGCTTCCTGCCGCCCATCGCACTCGAGCGGCGCATGTGGGCGGGCAGCCGCTGCGTGTTTCATGGCGTGCTGAAGATCGGCGACGAGGCGGAAAGGACATCCACCATTCTGAGGATCGCGGAGAAGACGGGCAAGGCGGGCCCGATGGTTTTCGTGACGGTGAGGCACGAGATCCGCAGCGGCACCGGGTTGGTGTTCGAAGAAGAGCAGGACATCGTCTACGTCGCCATGCCGGACCAGCCGGCCACGCCAGAGCCCGTTCCCTTGCCGCCCTGCGACTGGCAGGAGACGGTGACGGTGGATCCCGTGCTGCTGTTCCGCTTCTCGGCCCTCACATTCAATGGCCACCGCATCCACTATGACCGCGACTATGCAACCGCTGTCGAGAAGTATCCGGGGCTGGTCGTGCATGGGCCGCTGCAGGCGCTGATGCTGTTCGAGGCCGCGCGGCGGCGGATGCCGGAGCGGCGGCCGGCGCGTTTCGAGTTCCGCGGCATTCGCCCGCTGTTCGACAAGGACAGCCTGACCCTCAGCGGGCGCAGCCGAAGCGATGGGGGAATGGATCTTTTCACCGGCACGGCGCGTGGCGCGACGGGCATGCAGGCCGCATTGCACTGGCAGCTGGACGGGAGCAGCCATGGCTAGAATTCTCGAAGGACTGCGGGTGATCGAAGCCTCCGCTTTCGTGGCGGCGCCCCTGGCCGGCATGACGCTGGCGCAGATGGGCGCCGATGTGATCCGTTTCGACCGCATCGGCGGTGGACTCGATCATGGTCGCTGGCCGGTGACGGCGCAAGGCAAGAGCCTGTTCTGGGCCGGCATGAACAAGGGCAAGCGCAGCCTGGCCATCGACATCTCCAAGCCGGAAGGCAAAGAGATCGTCACCCGGCTGATCTGCGCACCGGGAGCCGACCGCGGCATCTTCCTCACCAATCTCCGCGCGCGCGGATGGCTCGACTACGACGAGCTCCGCAAGCATCGCGAAGACCTGATCATGATGTCGGTGACGGGCGACCGGCACGGCAGCCCGCAGGTGGACTACACCGTCAATCCATCGGTGGGATTTCCGACCGCGACCGGCGCGGAGGGCTCCACCGAACCGGTCGGGCATGTGCTGCCAGCCTGGGATTGCATCGCCGGGCAGCAGGCCGCGCTCGGCATCCTGGCCGCCGAACGCCATCGCCAGCGCACCGGCAAGGGACAGCTCGTCGAGCTGGCCCTCAAGGATGTGGCTCTTGCCATGCTGGGCCATCTCGGCATCATCGGCGAGGTGGCCATCAACAACTACGACCGGCCCAAGCTGGGCAACTCGCTCTACGGCGCCTATACGCAGGACTTCCCCTGCGCCGACGGCCGGCGCGTGATGGTGGTGGCGCTGACACTGCGCCAATGGGACAATCTCTGCGCGGCAACCGGGATGAAGGTTGACTGCGACGCCCTGGGCCAGAGGCTCGGGGTCGACCTGCGTCTCGAAGGCGAGCGCTTCAAGGCACGGCATGCCATCACCGCTCTTCTGCAACCATGGTTTGCCGCGCGGCGTGTTGCGGATTTTGCCGCGGACTTCACCCGGCGCGGCGTGACCTGGAGCGAATACCGGACCTTCCGCGCGGCAGTCGAGCAGGATTCCGACTGTTCGATCGAGAACCCGCTTTTCGCCATGACGGAACAGCCGGGCATCGGCCGCTATCTCGCGCCGGGGCTGCCTTCCACATTTTCGGCACTGGGCCGGGAAATGCCAGCACGCGCGCCGGTACTGGGCGAACATACCGACGAGATCCTCAGCGAGCTGGGCTATAGCCGGCGCGAGCTTGACCAGCTTCACGCCGGGAAGATCATTGCCGGCGCCGATTCCGCTTGAGGCATGCCCGTGAAGCTTGTGCTGCCTGCAGCACGATGGCTTGTTGAGTCCCGCACGCCTGCGTTAGGAGGCGTAACACGCCGGTGCGTCTCGTGCGGGCACAAATCAGGGAGCAGCGGCCGGTCATGACAAGAAACAGGATCTGTGTGATCGGGCTGGGTTCCATGGGGATGGGCATGGCGCAGGCGATGCTGCGCAAGGGGCTCGCTGTCTCGGGATTCGATCTCAACCCGGAAGCGATGAAGCGGTTCGAGTCCATGAGCGGCGAGGGCGCCGCGCCCGCGGCACGGGCCGCACGGGATGCGACGATTCTCGTGAGCGTCGTGGTCAATGCCGCGCAAACCGAGGCCGTGCTCTTCGGCGAGGATGACGCAGCCGCCGCCATGGCAAGGGGCGGTGTCATCATCTCGTCGGCCACCATGTCGCCCGACGATGCGCG
>JBGSNJ010000385.1:0-12772 GCA_041739715.1 Aestuariivirga sp. | reverse complement strand
CGACGACACCGGCGGCCTCACCATCGCTCAAGTTGCGGCCCGGGCGCGGCGGCTGAAGCGCCAGCGCGGCCTGGGTCTCATTGTGGTGGACTATCTCCAGCTTCTCGCCGGTTCCTCGCGCCGCGCCGCCGAGGGCCGTGTGCAGGAGGTCTCCGAGATCACCGTCGGCCTCAAGGCGCTGGCCAAGGAACTGAACGTGCCGATCATGGCGCTCTCCCAGCTCTCGCGCCAGGTGGAGAACCGCGACGACAAGCGTCCGCAGCTGGCGGACCTGCGCGAGTCGGGCTCGATCGAGCAGGACGCCGATGTCGTGCTCTTCATCTACCGCGAGGAATACTACCTCGCCCGCAAGGAACCGCGGCCCAACACCACCGAGCATCAGCAATGGATGGACGAGATGGCGCGCGTCCATGGCGTGGCCGAAGTCATCATCGGCAAGCAGCGCCACGGCCCCACCGGAATCGTGGAACTGCAGTTCGACGCGAGCCTCACCAAGTTCCAGAACCTGGTGCGCGAGGACTATCTGCCGGAGAGGTTTGACTGATGGCGGCGAAGACCGTCACCCTGCCCACCGGCGAAGTCCTGCCTGCCCTGGGCCTCGGCACCTGGCACATAGGCGAGGCGGCGGCGACGCGCAATGACGAGGTTGCAGCCCTCAAGACCGGCATCGACCTCGGCCTGACCGTCATCGACACGGCGGAGATGTATGCCAACGGTGGGGCGGAAACCGTCGCGGCGGAAGCTATCGCCGGGCAACGCGACAGGATTTTCCTGGTCAGCAAGGTCCTGCCGAGCAATGCCTCGCTGAAGGGCACCATTGCGGCCTGCGAGAAGAGTCTGGCGCGGCTCAAGACCGATGTGATCGACCTCTATCTCCTGCACTGGCGCGGCGGTACGCCGCTGGCCGAAACGGTCCGCGCCTTGGAGATGCTGAAGCGCGACGGCAAGATCCGCCACTGGGGCGTCAGCAATTTCGATGTGGACGATCTTGAAGAGCTGCACGCTGTCGAACACGGCAACCGCTGCATGGCGAACCAGGTGCAGTACGCGCTCGACACGCGCGGCGTGGAGTTCGATCTCTTGCCCTGGCAGCAGGCGCGGTCCATGCCGCTCATGGCCTATTGCCCGCTGGGCGGCGGGGGTCTCGTCAACCTCCCTGCCCTCGTGCCGATCGCGCGCAAGCACGGCGTATCGTCTGCCACAGTGGCCATCGCCTTCCTGCTGTCGAAGCCCGGCGTGCAGGCCATTCCGAAATCCGCCAACGCTACCCGCGTCGCCGAACTGGCCAAGGCCCGTGACGTGGCGCTGGATGCGGCCGATCTGGCCGCCCTCGACCGCGCCTTTCCGCCGCCGAAACGCAAGCAGTCGCTGGCCATGACCTGAAGACGGAAAGTCTTGCGTTCCGGCGCGGCTCCGTTATGTCCCCTGCCATGACCCATACGCCCGAGGATCTGGCTGGCGCCGTTCTCACCATCGACCTGGTGGCGCTCAAGTCCAACTGGCAGCGGCTCGATGCCCGCGGCGGATCGGCCGAATGCGGCGCCGCGGTGAAGGGCAATGCCTATGGGCTGGGGATCGAGCCCGTGGCCCGCACATTGTGGGAGGCCGGCTGCCGCAGCTATTTCGTGGCCCGGCCGGTGGAGGGCGAGGAACTGCGCGCCATCCTGCCCGAGGCTACCATCTATGTGCTGGACGGTCTGTTCCAGGGCCAGGCCGAATACTATGCCAAGCTCGATCTCTGCCCGGCGCTGATCTCGACCGGCGAGGCGAAGGAGTGGGCCGCCTTCGGCCGCGTCTATGGCCGGAAACTCCCCTGCGCCATCCATGTCGATACCGGCATCAACCGGCTAGGCTTCTCGGTTGCCGAGTTCAACGCGCTGCTGGACGACCGCTTCACCATGGAGGGCCTGAACGTCACCCTCCTGATGAGCCATCTCGCCTGCGCCGACGATCCATCGCATCCGCTCAATGCGAAGCAGCGCGCGGCCTTCGCGGCGGTGCGTGCGAGGCTGCCGGGCATTCCGGCAAGCCTCGCCAATTCGGCGGGCATCTTCCTGGGCGACGGCTTCACGCATGACCTCGTCCGCCCCGGCATCGCGCTCTATGGCGGAAGCCCGGTGGCCGGCGAATCCATGCAGCCCGTCGCCTATCTCGAAGGCACGGTCATGCAGGTGCGCAATCTTCAGCCGGGCGAGACGGTGGGCTATGGCGCCACCTGGACGGCGGAGCGGCCGAGCCGCATCGCCATACTGGGCGCCGGCTACAAGGACGGCGTGCCCCGCGCCCTGTCGTCGAAGGCGGGCGATGGTCCCGCACAGGTCTTCATCGGCGGAAAGCGCTGCCCCATCATCGGCCGCGTTTCCATGGACATGATGGCGGTGGACATCACCGGACTCATCCCGCTCTCGATCACGCGGGGCACGCGGGCCGAGATCCTGGGCGCCAACATTCCCATCGACGAAGCCGCAGGCTGGGCCGGCACGATTTCCTACGAGTTGCTGACCAGGCTGGGCAGCCGCTATGCAATGCACTACACCGGCCTCGAATCGGACCATCGCGCTTGAACATCCTTGCCCACATCGGCCGTGCCGTCCTCACCCTGATGCAGGAGGTGGGCAGCGTCGCGCTCTTCCTCAAGGACGGGCTGCTGCAGGGCCTGACGCCGAAGATCTACGTCCGCCAGATCCTCGATCAGATGCTGAAGATCGGCTACTTCTCGCTTCCCGTGGTGGGGCTCACCGCCTTCTTCACCGGCGGCGCGCTGGCGCTGCAGATCTATCTCGGCTCCTCGCGCTTCAATGCCGAGAGCCTGGTGGCCTCCATCGTGGCGCTGGGCATCACCCGCGAACTTGGCCCCGTGCTTGCCGGACTCATGGTGGCGGGCCGCGTCGGCGCCTCGATCGCCGCCGAGCTTGGCACCATGCGGGTCACCGAGCAGATCGATGCGCTGGTGACGCTGGCCACCAATCCCTTCAAGTATCTCGTAGGCCCCCGCATCATCGCGGCGGTGGTGACGCTGCCCATTCTCGTTGCCATCGGCGATACCATCGGCATTATGGGCGGCTACATCGTGGGCACGCGCTCGCTGGGCTTCAACTCCTATGCCTATCTCCGCAACACCGCCGACTTCCTTGAACTGGACGACGTGACCTCCGGCCTGATCAAGGCCGCGGTCTTCGGCTTCATCATCGCGGTGATGGGCTGCTATCACGGCTTCAATTCCAAGGGCGGTGCCGCAGGCGTCGGCCGTGCCACCACCAATGCCGTCGTCTCGGCGGCCATCCTCATCCTGGCAGCGAACTTCGCGCTGACCTCCCTGCTTTTCTCGGAGTGAGCCATGGCCGAGGCTCACATCCTGCTCGACGGCGTGCGCAAGTCCTTCGGGTCGAAGCACGTGCTGAACGGCGTTAAGCTGGCGGTGCCCAAGGGCCATTCGCTGGTGGTCATCGGCGGGTCGGGCACCGGCAAGTCGGTGATGCTGAAGTGCATCCTCGGCATCCTGCAGCCCGACAGCGGCACCATCCGCGTGGCCGGCGAGAATGTCGTCGGCCTCCGCGGCAAAGCGCGTGACGACTATCTGCAGCGCTTCGGCATGCTGTTCCAGGGCGCTGCCCTCTTCGACTCGCTGCCCGTCTGGGAGAACGTCGCCTTCGGCCTGATCCAGGGCCGCAACATGGCGCGCGCCAAGGCCCGGGACATCGCCGTCGAGAAGCTGGGCCAGGTGGGGCTGGGACCCGAGGTGGGGCAGCTCTATCCCGCCGAACTGTCGGGCGGCATGCAGAAGCGCGTCGGACTGGCGCGTGCCATCGCGGCCGACCCCGAGATCATCTTCTTCGACGAGCCCACCACCGGCCTCGATCCGATCATGGCGGACGTCATCAACAATCTCATCGTCGACTGCGTAAAGCGGCTGGGCGCCACCACCATCTCGATCACCCACGACATGGCCAGCGCCCGCAAGATTGCCGACGACATCGCCATGATCTTCAGAGGCGAGATCATCTGGCAGGGACCGGCGAAGACGATCGACGCGAGCGGCAATGCATACGTCAACCAGTTCATCCACGGCCGCGCCGAAGGCCCGATCCAGATGGATGTGCTAAAGCCCTGAGGTTCTCTTGCGACTCTATCCTCCAGTGGCGGTAGCGCGGGAACGCATGCCAGACCGTCCTCTCCCCTACCGGGAAAGGAAAACTGACACGGTCGCAAAGTACAGCGAAGATGAAATCGGCGGCAGAATCGCCTGAGTCGAAAAAAGGCCGCTCTCGCGAGCGGCCTTTCCCGTGAGATGCGTGTGACGGCATCCCCGATTCCGTGACGTCAGGCCCGCGCTCCGCGGAGGCTGACGATCCGAACGAGGCTTGCGCCACACGCAGTGAACTCACTCGACATCGGATCACCTCCTTTCCTTGTTGACGATGCACCAAACGTGAGGCCTTGCCCCTGCTTCGTCAAGCGGGCATTTTCAGGCCCCAATCGCAAGGACCCGCCATGACCGCAGCCGACATCCTGATCACCAACGCCCGCATTCTCACCATGGATGGGGCGCGCCCCCGCGCCGAGGCGCTGGCCATCACCGGCAATCGCATCACCCGAATCGGCAGCCGGGACGATGTCGCGGGCCTCAAGGCCAAGCACACGCGGGTGATCGACGCCCAGATGAAGACCGTCATGCCCGGAATCATCGAGGGCCATGTCCACCTGTTCGGCGGATCGGTCGAGCTCGATACGCTAATGCTCAATGGAATCATGGGTTTCGATGCAATCTCGGAATCAGTTTCTCAATACCGCAAGACGCGCCCCAAGGACGCCGTTCTGCTGGCCACGGGTATCATCCACGAGGCCTTCGGCGAGCCCATTACCCGGCAGCTGCTGGACCGCATCGTCGCCGACATCCCCTTCATCGTCGGCTGCTTCGACCATCACACCATGTGGGCCAATACCAAGGCGCTGGAGGCAGCCGGCATCATGCGCGGCCGCGACCTGCCGGTAGGCAACGAGATCGTGCTCGACGGCAATGGCATCGCCACCGGCGAACTGCGCGAGCCCGCCGCCTACATGCTGATTCAGGCGCTGACCCCCACCGGCGGGCGCGAGTGGCTGGGCATGACCACTGGCGAGAACCCCAACCCGCCGGCAACCGCAACCCAGCGCGCCACCGACATCGCCTTCTTCAAGCAGGGCATCGCCTATGCCGCCTCGCTCGGCATCACCTCCATGCACAACATGGACGGCAACTGGTATCAGCTGGAACTGCTGCAGGAGATGCTGGATCGCGGCGAGCTCAACGCGCGGGTGGAGATCCCCTTCCACCAGAAGAACTACTTCGAGCTGTCGCGCGTCGACGAGGCGGTGGACATGCGCGCGGCGTACAATGGCGACATGCTGCACTGCCACCGCGTGAAGATCTTCATCGACGGCGTGCTGGAAACGCTGACTGCGCTGATGATCGACGACTATCCGGGCCATCCCGGCAACAAGGGGGCGCCGCTCTTCACGGCCGCGGACTTCGATGCGCTGGTGACGCGGGCCGACAGGCACGGCTTCCAGATCTCCACCCATGCGATCGGCGACGGCGCCATCCGCCGCACGCTTGATGGCTACGCGGCCGCGCAGAAGGCCAATGGCAGGCGCGACTCGCGCCACCGCATCGAGCATATCGAACTGATCGATCCGGCCGACATTCCGCGCCTGAAGGAATTGGGCGTGATCGCCTCGCTGCAGCCCGTCTCTGCGCCCACCGTGCCGGGCAATCCGCTGGAGCCCATCCTGACGCGCGTGGGCGACAAGCTTCCCTATGCCTATGCCTGGCAATTGCTGCGCGAAGCGGGTGCGGTTGTCGCCTTCTCGTCGGACTGGCCGGTGGCGCCGCTCAATCCCTTCCAGGGTATACAGGCCGCCCTGACCGCAAGACCTCTGCGCGCCGATTGCCGGCCGCAGGCCCAGACGCTGATGGACACGCTGCGCAGCTTCACCGCCGACGGCGCCTACATGGAATTCATGGAAGACCGCAAGGGCACGCTGAAGGAAGGCTATCTCGCCGACGTGATCGTGCTCGACGCCGATCTCGAGGCGACCGCGCCCGACCGCATTGCCACGGTCCTGCCCGTCACCACGATTTGCGACGGGCGGGTGACGTTCGAAGGCTGAGTGCACAATCCGCGCTGGGAGAGAAAGGCAACCGATGCACAAACGAAAGGGGAGCGGAGGCCGTCCCGCGCTCCGCTCCCTTCCAGATTAGGCCGGTCTGACCTCGATCTTCTGCACCTTGGCCTGCGCCGCGGGCAGCTTCGGCAATGTAACCTTCAAAACACCCTTGTCAAAGGCCGCTTGAACTTTTCCGGCATCAACATCGGCCGGAAGTGTGAAGGATCTCTCAAAGCTTCCGTAGGAACGCTCGACGACGTGGTAGTCCTTCCGCGCCTCGTCCCGTTCCTCCCTCTTCTCGCCCTTGATGGTGAGAATGCCGTCACGCAGCTGGACGTCAATGTCCTTTGCGTCAACGCCTGGTATCTCGGCGCTGACCTCGACGGCCAAGTCGGTTTCCGAGACATTGACCTTCAGCGCCATGGCCCCGCTCCGGAACTCGCCCAAGGCGGGCATCCCGCGGCCGAAGTCGGAAAACACCCGGTCGACCTCGCGCTGCAGGTTGGAAAACACGTCATGTCCGGCACCGCGGCCGAACAGATCGGGCAGAAATTGTCTGGTCACGCGAACCTCCATCTTTTGCCGTTCCCCTTCACGCTATCTGGGAGGCTCACGTTTGATTTCAACGTTGACGCGGATCAAAACCGCACTTGTGTTCGCTAATCGTTCTCGCTAGATGGGGCATGGCCAAGACTTCAGCCTTCGTCTGCCAGTCCTGCGGTACGACCACGTCGAAATGGTCGGGCCGCTGCGACAACTGCGGCGCATGGAACTCCATCGTCGAGGAGGCCGTGGGGGCCCCGGTGTCCGGCGCCAAGGGCGCGGCCATGCCCAAGGGCAAGCCCTCGCGCCTGGTGGGCCTCAAGGGCGAGAGCCCGGCACCGCCCCGAATCATCAGCGGCATCGGCGAACTGGACCGGGTGGCGGGCGGCGGCTTCGTGCCGGGATCCGGCGTGCTGATCGGCGGCGATCCGGGCATCGGCAAGTCGACGCTGCTTCTTCAGGCCCTTGCCGCCCTGGCCCGCAAGGGCGAGCGCGTCGTCTATATTTCTGGAGAGGAAGCCATCGCCCAAGTGCGGCTGCGGGCCCAGCGGCTTGGACTTGACGATGCGCCGGTGCTGCTTGCGGCCGAAACCAATGTCTCGGACATCATCGCCACGCTGAGCGAAGGCACGACGCCTTCGGTCGCAGTCATCGATTCGATCCAGACGCTGTGGTCGCCGGTGATCGAGGCGGCACCCGGCACGGTGTCGCAGTTGAAGGCGGGATCGGAAGCGCTGATCCGCTTCGCCAAGCAGAAGGGCACCGCCATGCTGCTCGTCGGCCACGTCACCAAGGATGGCCAGATCGCCGGGCCCAAGGTGGTGGAACATATGGTCGACGCGGTGCTCTATTTCGAAGGCGACCGCGGCCACCAGTTCCGCATCCTGCGCGCGGTGAAGAACCGCTTCGGCCCGACCGACGAGATCGGCGTCTTCGAGATGTCCGACGGCGGGCTGGCGGAAGTGACCAATCCCTCGCGCCTCTTCATGGGGTCCGGCGAGCGGCCGACCCCCGGCACGGCGGTCTTTGCCGGCATGGAAGGCACCCGGCCGCTCCTCATCGAGGTACAGGCGCTGGTCTCGCCGTCGCCCCTGGGAACGCCGCGCCGCACGACGGTGGGATGGGATTCCAACCGCCTGGCCATGATCCTCGCGGTGCTGGAGGCGCGCGCCGGCGTGACCATCGGCGAGAACGACGTCTATCTGAATGTCGCAGGCGGGTTGCGCGTGCGCGAGCCCGCTGCCGATCTGGCCGTGGCCGCCGCACTTCTCTCGTCGCTCACCGGCACGGTCATCCCGCCCGGCACGGCAGTTTTCGGCGAGATCGCGCTGTCCGGCGCGATCCGCCCGGTGGGCCAGACCGAGGCCCGCCTCAAGGAGGCCCAGAAGCTGGGCTTGAAGGAGGCCGTCATCGCGGCGGCGGCCGAACAGCCGGGCGTGAAGGGCCTCAAGGTGAAGCCCATGGAAACCATCATGGACCTGGTCGCCTGGTCGGCCGCACAGGACCGGGGACAACGGAGAATCGCCTAGTCCCCAGGCAAAAAGCTTTCTATAAGGTGGCGGACTCATAGATGGTTCGCCCCGAACAGGAACCCGCATGTCGCTGACCCTCTTCGATTTCATCCTCCTCGGCATCATGGCGATCTCGGGCCTGCTGGCGCTGATGCGCGGCTTCACCCGCGAGATGCTTTCGCTGGTCGCCTGGGCGCTTGCAGCGGTGGCCGCCTATTTCGCGCTGAAGCAGGAGAAGCTCGTGGCCTGGGCCATGCAGAACGTGCCCTATCTGGAAAAGGAAATCCTGGCCCAGATCGCGGTTGCGGCGGCGGCCTTCCTGCTGGTGCTGATCATTGTCTCGATCATCAGCGTAAAGATCTCCGACTGGGTTGTCGACTCGGCGGTCGGCGGTTTCGACCGTACGTTGGGCCTGATCTTCGGCCTGGCGCGCGGCTTTGTCTTCGTCGCCATCGCCTATCTCTTCTACGGATGGCTGCTGCCCTTCGACAAGCAGGAGGTCTGGGTGCGCGAGGCCACCAGCCTGCCGCTGGTCCAGTCGACCGGCGAGGCGCTGCTCGCCCTCATGCCGCCCGACATTGCCGACACGCTGAACAACACGGCGCTGCAGCGCAATCCGGAAGGCGCGGCGGGCGCGCCGCCGCTGCCCGGCACACAGCCGGATACCGGCTACCAGAACAATGAGACCCAGGGCCTCGACAATCTCATCGAGGGTACCGGCAACTCCCAGCAACCTACATTCGGGCAGAGCGTCAACCAATGACCGATGGCTATGAACTCGACGGCGACAGGCTGCGAGAGGAGTGCGGCGTATTCGGCATCTATGGCCACGACGATGCCGCAACCCTGACAGCGCTGGGGCTTCACGCCCTGCAGCACCGCGGCCAGGAGGCGGCCGGCATCGTGTCCTTCGACGGCCAGCGCTTCCAGACCGAACGCAGGCTGGGCCTCGTGGGCGATCACTTCACCAATGACAAGGTGATCAACCGCCTGCAGGGCCGCGTGGCGCTCGGCCATGTGCGCTACTCCACCACCGGCGAGACCATCCTGCGCAACGTGCAGCCGCTCTTTGCCGAACTCGCCGCGGGCGGTCTTGCGGTGGCGCACAACGGCAACATCACCAATGGCCTGACGCTGCGACGCCAGCTGATCGCACAAGGCGCCATCTGCCAGTCGACCTCCGACACCGAGGCCATCCTTCATCTGGTGGCGCGCTCGCAGAAGACCAAGATCGTCGACCGCTTCATCGATGCGCTGCGGTCGCTCGAGGGCGCCTATGCGCTGGTGGCGCTCACCAACAAGAAGCTGATCGGCGCGCGCGACCCCCTCGGCATCCGGCCGCTGATCCTGGGCGAGCTCAACGGCGCCTACATCCTCTGCTCGGAGACCTGTGCGCTCGACATCATCGGCGCCAAGTTCGTCCGCGAGGTCGAGAACGGCGAAGTCGTCGTGATCTCGGACGAAGGCGTCGAGTCGCTCAGGCCGTTCCCGCGCCAGCCGGCGCGGCCCTGCATCTTCGAATACATCTACTTCTCGCGGCCCGATTCCATGCTGGGCGGCCTGTCCATCTACGAGGTACGCAAGGCCATGGGCCGGCAGCTGGCGCTCGAGTCGCCGGTCGAGGCCGACGTGGTTGTGCCGATTCCCGATTCGGGCGTCCCTGCAGCACTTGGCTTCGCGCAAGAGACCGGCATTCCCTTCGAGCTCGGCATCATCCGCAACCACTATGTAGGCCGCACCTTCATCGAGCCCACCCAGACGATCCGCTCGCTGGGCGTGAAGCTCAAGCACAATGCCAACCGCGCCGTGGTCGAGGGCAAGCGCGTGGTGCTGCTCGACGACTCGATCGTGCGCGGCACCACCTCGATCAAGATCGTGCGGATGATGTATGAGGCCGGCGCCAAGGAGGTGCACATGCGCATCTCCTCGCCGCCCATCGCCCACCCGGATTTCTACGGCATCGACACGCCGGAACAGAAATCGCTGCTGGCCGCCACTCATACGCTGGAACAGATGCGCGACTATATCGGCGTGGCGTCGCTCGCCTTCCTCTCGGTCGATGGCATCTACCGCGCGGTGGGCCTGCCCGGCCGCGACAATGTCCGCCCGCAGTTTACCGACCACTGCTTCACCGGCGATTATCCCACCCCGCTCACCGACCTGGTGGGCGAGCATGGCAAGCAGACCCTGTCGCTCTTCGCGGAGGCCGGCTGATCCATGTCGCGTCTGCTTGAAAACCGCATCGCCGTGATCACCGGCGCATCGCGCGGCCTTGGCCGTGCCATGTCGCTGGCCCTTGCCAGGGAAGGCGCGCATATCGTCGCCACCGCCCGGACCCAGGGCGGCCTCGAGGAACTCGACGACGAGATCAAGGCGATCGGCGGCAGCGCCACGCTGGTGCCGTGCGACATCAAGGATTTCGATGCGCTCGACCGATTGGGTGCGGCCATCTTCGAGCGCTGGAAGAAACTCGACATCTTCGTGGGCAATGCCGGCACGCTGGGCAAGCTGACGCCCCTGCCCCATCTCGACCCCAAGGTTTGGGACGATGCCATGGCGATCAACGTCACCGCCAATTACCGGCTGATCCGCTCGCTCGATCCTCTGCTGCGCGCCGCCGACGCGGGCCGCGTCGTTCTGGTGACGTCGGGCCTTGCCCACAAGTGCTGGCCCTATTGGGGGCCCTACTCCATTTCCAAGGCCGCGCTCGAGGCCATGGCCAAGGTCTATGCCGGCGAGACGGCAACCACTGCGGTGCGCGTCAACTGTTTCAGTCCGGGGCCCACACGGACCAAGATGCGCGCAACCGCCATGCCCGGCGAGGATCCCGAGACCCTGCCCTCGGCAGAAGAAGTGGCCGCGCAGATGGTGGCCATGTGTACGCCGGCCTTCACCGACACGGGCACGGTGTGGAAATACGCGTCCACCGGTCTCTTCAAGCAGTTCGGATGAGCGACGACGCTATCATCACCGCCTTCGCCGAAGCACGCCGCAGCGAAGTCCATCTGGCGGAACTGCCGGAACCCGCGCCGCCCGCGATGGACCGCGCCTTCCGTCTGCAGCAGGCGGTCACCGCCGCGTTGGGCTGGGAGCAATGCGGCTGGAAGATCGGCTGCACCAGCCTGCGCGCCCAGAAGGCGCTGAATGCGGACGGCCCTTTTCCCGGCACCATGTTCGCCCACCGCGTGTTCAAGTCCGGAGACCATGTGCCGACGATCCCGTCCAACAAGCGGGTGGTAGAACCCGAAGTGGCCTTCGTGATGGCGAAGTCGCTGCCGCCGCGCGGAACGCCCTATGCGCGGGACGACGTCATGTCGTCGGTGGCGGCTGTGCATGCCGCGATCGAAGTGGTCAATCCGCGCACGCCGAAGGGCTTCGGCGATCCGGTGCCGTGGTTCGTGGTCGATGGCGGGCTGAACGACTCGATCGTGCTCGGTCCGGCGGTGAAGCCGCTTGCGCCGGATGCCTATGCCCGTCTTGCGGCCCGCGTGAGCTGGAACGGCCGCGAGATGCAGGGCGGTGTTGGCAGCAATGCCCTGGGTGGCGGCGATCTGGCGCTGACCTGGCTTGCCAATCACCTCGTTGCGCATGGCGCAGGCCTTAAGGAAGGCGACATCATCACCACAGGCGTGATCACCGAATTCTTCTCGGCTGCTCCTGGCGACTTGATCGAGGCTTCCTTCGAAGGCCTGGGCGAGGTCGCGCTGCGGTTCTGATCAGCGGTCCTTGTCGAAGGGGTTCTTCCCGCCGCGCAGGCTGAAGCGGATCGGCACGCCCCAGAGTTCGAAGTCCTTGCGCAGGCCGTTCATGAGATAGCGCGTGTAGCTGGTGGGCAGGCGCGCCAGCTGGTTGCCGAAGATGGCGAAGGTGGGCGGCCGCGAACTGGCCTGGGTGGCGTAGCGGATCTTGATGCGGCGCCCCGAAGGCGCGGGCGGCGGATTGCGTTCGATCGCCGCCTCGAGCCAGCGGTTGAGCTGGGCGGTGGAAATGCGGCTGTTCCATTTCTCCATGGCGCCGAGCACCGCGTTGAGCAGCTTGTCCAGTCCGCGCTCTTGCTTGGCCGACAGCGTCACCACCGGCACGCCGCGGATCTCGGGCAGCACGTCCTCGAGTTTGCTTTCGACCTCCTTCATGGTCTTCTGCTTGTCCTCGACGATGTCCCACTTGCTGAGGGCGAGGACGATGGCGCGGCCCTCTTCAGAGACGAGATTGGCGAGCGTCAGATCCTGACTCTCGATCGGCATCGAGGCATCGATCAGCACGATCACGCATTCGGCGAAGCGGATGGCGCGCAGGGCGTCGGAGACCGCCAGCTTCTCAATCTTGCCGGTGACCTTGGCCTTGCGGCGGATGCCGGCCGTGTCCCAGAGCCGGATGCGCTGCCCCTTCCACTCGAAGTCGGACGAGATCGCATCGCGCGTGATGCCGGCTTCGGGCCCGGTCAGCATGCGCTCCTCACCGAGCAAGGCATTCACCAGCGTCGACTGGCCGGCATGGGGCGGGCCGATGATGGCACGGCGCAGCGGACCATCGGCACGGTCCTCGCCGCCATCGTCCTCGACGTCGTCGCG
>JBGSNJ010000383.1:0-1812 GCA_041739715.1 Aestuariivirga sp. | reverse complement strand
TTGGTTTCATCAGATCGGCCCGGACATATCCTCCTCCCATGTCCCGGCTGAGTTCCGGCAAATCCTCCTCCCTTGCCGGGACAACGTACCGAAGCCCGCCGGATCCTCCTCCCCCGGCGGGCTTCGCCGTATCTGGCGACGGCTTTGCCGATTTTCACGAATGCCCCAACAATCGTCCCGGTCATCCAAAGCGAAACGCCGCCCCGTTTGCCCGGTTTCCCGGCGGGACGGCGTCGCGATTTTACACGGAAGACGGACTTCAGGGGCAGGATCGAACCTGAACCTGTCCGCGCTTCACTTCATCCGATCAGAGGCTGCTCCGAAGGAATGAGGATCCGCTCAAGCCCGCACAGTTCCGGAAATCACTCGACATCGGATCACCTCCTTTCAATTGGTTGACGACGCAGCCAATGTGGGGCGCAACACGGCGATTGGCAAGGGCCGTTTCCGGACAAGAAAAAGGGGGCCGAAGCCCCCTTGGCAAGTTTTCCCTGTCCATCGCGCCTATTGCGCCGGAACCGCCTTCTTGTTCTGGCGGTTGGCGATGAGATCGTCGACCACGGCCGGATCGGCCAGCGTCGAGGTGTCGCCCAGCGCGCCGAAATCGTCCTCGGCGATCTTGCGCAGGATGCGGCGCATGATCTTGCCCGAACGAGTCTTGGGCAGGCCCGGCGAGAACTGGATCTTGTCGGGAGAGGCGATCGGGCCGATCTCCTTGCGCACGTGGTTGACCAGTTCCTTGCGCAGGTCATCGTCGCCCTTCACGCCCGACATCAGCGTGACGTAGCAATAGATGCCCTGGCCCTTGATGTCGTGCGGATAGCCGACGACGGCTGCTTCCGAGACCTTCTCGTGGCTGACCAGCGCGCTTTCGACTTCCGCCGTTCCCATGCGGTGGCCGGAAACGTTGATGACATCGTCGACGCGGCCGGTGATCCAGTAGTAGCCGTCCGTGTCGCGCCGGCAGCCGTCGCCGGTGAAGTACTTGCCCTTGTAGGTGGAGAAGTAGGTCTGGATGAAGCGTTCGTGGTCGCCATAGACCGTGCGCATCTGGCCCGGCCAGGAATCGGTGATGCAAAGGTTTCCGTCGGCTGCGCCTTCCAGCACCTTGCCTTCATTGTCGACGAGCTGCGGCTGGATGCCGAAGAAGGGCCGTGTCGCCGAACCCGGTTTCAGGTCGGTTGCGCCCGGCAGCGGCGTGATCAGGATGCCGCCGGTTTCCGTCTGCCACCAGGTGTCGACGATCGGGCAGCGCTTGTCGCCGACCACGTTGAAATACCATTCCCAGGCTTCGGGGTTGATCGGCTCGCCGACCGAGCCCAGGACCCGAAGGCTCTTGCGCGAGGTCTTCGTCACATGCTGGTCGCCCGCGCCCATCAGTGCACGGATCGCGGTGGGCGCGGTGTAGAAGATGTTGACCTGGTGCTTGTCCACCACGTCCCAGAAGCGCGAAGCACTCGGATAGTTCGGCACGCCCTCGAACATCAGCGTCGTCGCGCCATTGGCGAGCGGGCCGTAGACGATGTAGCTGTGGCCGGTGACCCAGCCGACATCGGCCGTGCACCAGTAGATGTCGCCGTCATGGTAGTCGAAGACATATTGGTGCGTCATCGAGGCATAGACGAGATAGCCGCCTGTGGTGTGCAGCACACCCTTCGGCTTGCCGGTCGAGCCGGAGGTGTAGAGGATGAAGAGCGGGTCCTCGGCCTTCATCGGCTCCGGCTTGCAGTCGGGTTTCGCCGCCGCCATAGCGTCGTGATACCAGACGTCGCGGCCGGGCGCCCAGCCGGTCTTGCCGCCGGTGCGGCGCAC
>JBGSNJ010000357.1:0-2866 GCA_041739715.1 Aestuariivirga sp. | reverse complement strand
GCGGTGAAGAAGCCGAGGATGGCCATGGGCGAGGCGGCTTCGCTGCCAGGCTGCGCCACCAGCAGCGCGCCGGTGATCCCCACGCCGATCAGCGCCAGGCGCAACATGCCGATGCGGTCGCCGAAGAACAGCCAGATGCCGAGCAGCACCAGGAGCGGCGCGATCTGCGCAATGGCCGTGATGTCGGCAATCGGCATTTCGTTCAGGGCCAGGATGAAGCTCAGGATGGCGAAAACCTCGCAGAGCGAGCGCAGCGCCACCCAGCGATTGAAGACCTTGGGCAGGTCCCGGCCATGCCCGAGGATCAGCAGGATGGGCAGGCACCAGAGACAGGCCGCGATGCCGCGCATGATCAGAACCTGCAGCGGCGGTGCGTCGGAGAGCGCCAGCTTCATGCAGCTGTCATTGGCAACGAAGGCCCCGGTCGCCAGCAGCATCGCGCCGATACCGCGGAGATTTGACTGTTCTGCCATCGAGAATCCGGAGATGAGGTTGCCGGACCTCCCTACAGGCCGCGCCTCAACTTGGCAAACGAGCCCTGCTCAGGACGCAAGGCTGACCGGTATCTTGATGTAGTGGACGCCATTGGCATCCGCCGGCGGCAGCTTGCCGGCCCGCATGTTCACCTGGATCGACGGCATCAGCAGCACCGGCGCCGAGAGCGTGGCATCGCGAGCCTGGCGCATGGCCACGAACTGGTCCTCGCTCACGCCCTCGTGGACATGGATGTTGTGCGCCAGCTCGTCGCCCACCGTGGTTTCCCAGGCATAGTGGTCGCGCCCGCCCTTGGGCAGGTAGTCATGGCACATGAAGAGGCGCGTCTCCTTCGGCAGCGCCAGCAGGCGGCGAATCGAACGATAGAGGGCGCGGGCATCGCCGCCGGGGAAATCGGCGCGCGCCGTGCCGTAATCCGGCATGAACAGCGTGTCGCCGACGAAGACCATGTTGCCGATCCTGTAGGACACGCAGGCCGGCGTATGGCCCGGCGTGGCGATGACTTCAATAGTGAGATCGCCCAACGGAAGCCGGTCGCCATCCTTCACCAGCCTGTCGAATTCCGAGCCTTCTCCGGAGACGTCGAGGGCATTGAAGACAGGCCGGAAGATTTTCTGGACCTCACGGATGCGCTCGCCAATGACGACCTTGGCGCCGGTCTTGACCTTTATATATGGCGCGCCGGAAAGATGATCCGCATGCACATGGGTTTCGAGAACCCAGTCGATGGCCGCGCCCAGCACCGTGGCCCGGTCAATGATCCGGTCGGCGGATTTCGCGCTGGCCTTGCCGGTGCGCTGGTCGTAGTCGAGGACCGGGTCGACCACGGCTGCGCGGTGCGTCTGCGGATCAACGACCAGATAGCTGACCGTGTTCGTCGGTTCATCGAAGAATGCCTCGACAAGGGCTGCAGCGACCATGGCGACCTCAAAGACTGTTGACTTCGCGATTATATATTAGTAAGACCTAATTTAACAAGTTCTATCTTGGACCCCGCATGACCGCCCTCCTGATCGACAAATCCATTTCCGAACTCGAAGTCTCAGCCACTGAAGCGGCAAGCGTCCTGAAGTCGCTGTCCAACGAGAAGCGGCTGATGATCCTTTGCAAGCTGCTCGAGGAAGGCGAAATGAGCGTGCTGCCCATCGCCGAAGCGGTTGGCCTCGGCCAATCGGCGCTGTCGCAGCATCTCGCCCGCATGCGCGCCGAGAAGATCGTCGATTTCCGCCGCGACGGGCAGACGCTCTACTACCGCATCGCCGATCCCAAGGTGGCTCAGCTTTTGAAGTCGCTCAAATCCATTTTCTGCTGATGGCCGGAACTACCACATGTCCATTCGTCATATCGATGCCCGCGAAGCCAAGCGCCTTGTCGATGGCGGCGCAATCCTGATCGACGTCCGGGAGCCCGGCGAGCATGCCGCGGAGAATATTCCCGGCGCGCGGAACCATCCCCTTTCCGCCATTGCCCAGTCACCGCCGGACGCAGCACTGCAGACCGTGATCTATCATTGCAAGTCCGGCGGACGCACGCGCATGGCCTCATCGGCGCTGAGCCGCTGCAGCTCCGCTGACTCCTACATCATGGATGGCGGCATCGAAGCCTGGAAGGCCGCCGGCTACCCGGTCAAGCGCGGCTGAGATCCAGCGTCAGGAACACGCTGTTGGGATCGGGCCTGTAGGATCCGAAGGGCGGGCAGTCGACGAAGCCATGCGCCCGGTAGAGCGCCACCGCGGGTCGGAAGTAATCGAAGGATCCGGTCTCGAGGCTGAGCCGTTCCAGACCCTGGCTTCGGGCATTGGCGATGATGTGGCGCAGCATGGCGCCGGCGATGCCCTGGCGCCGTGCTGCTTCCGCCGTGTGCATCGACTTCACCTCGCCATGGCCCGGCGCGATGCGCTTCAGCGCGCCGATGCCCAGCAGAGCATCCCCGTCCCAGGCCGCCCAGAAACTCACTTCCGGAAGCTGCAGGCCCGAAAGGTCCACGGCATGGGCGCTGCCTTTGGGCGTGACCGCGTGGCAGGTGGTGAAATGATGCTGTAGAAGGCCGATGACGCGCGGGTCTCCAAGGTCGCCAGGTATGATGCGGATCATGGCAAGGTCTCGCCCATTAGAAAATGAAAAGCAGATAGCGCGCGCCGGTCCCGGCGCGGGTTTCAAAGCGGCTGGCACCGAAGAGCTGGTAGCGCAGGCAGTCGCCCGCCTCCAGATCATGACGGCGTCCCTCGACTGTCAGGCCCAGCGCGCCCTCCATCATCACCAGGTGATGCTCGAGGCCGGGCCGTGGCGGCCGCTCATAGGCAATGCTGACATCGGGCGGCAGCCGGCCTTCGATCACTTCGCCGGTGAGGCCGCCGGCGGGCGGCGAGAC
>JBGSNJ010000356.1:0-1588 GCA_041739715.1 Aestuariivirga sp. | reverse complement strand
CCGCCGACCGCACAGCATCGGCAAGGAGCCAGGCATCGACATTCGCCGGCACGATCCGCGCCGACGCATTCCGCATCGCGAACGGCGCTGTCGCATGCTCAAGCAGCGAACTCTCCTACCGCCGCATGGTGCTGCACTATGCATATCTCGCGGTGCTTGCGGGGGGCGTGGACGGTTTCCTGATCGGTTCGGAAATGCGCGGACTGACGACCGTTCGCGACCAGGCGGCCGCACATCCTTTCGTCGAACAGCTGATGTTGCTTGCTGCGGAGGTCAGGGCCATCCTCGGCTCTGCAACGAAGCTTACCTACGCGGCAGACTGGTCGGAGTATTTCGGCTACCAGCCGGCGGATGCCCAAGGCGACAGGCTGTTCCATCTCGATCCGCTATGGGCACACCCGGCAATCGATGCCGTGGGCATCGACAACTACATGCCCCTTTCCGACTGGCGCATCGGCTCCGATCCTGGCGATGCCAACGCAAGGACTGCCTATGACCCAGACTACCTGGCGCGCAACATAACCGGAGGGGAAGGCTTCGACTGGTACTATGCCAGTATTGCCGACCGCGCTGCAGAACGCAGGACGCCAATCACCGACGGCCGGGGCGAGCCATGGATATGGCGGTACAAGGACCTTGCGGCATGGTGGTCCAACCAGCACCACGAGCGTATTGCAGGCGTACGCAATGGCATTGCAACGGCGTGGCAGCCAAGGTCGAAGCCAATCTGGTTCACCGAACTCGGCTGCCCTGCCGTGGCCTTCGGGCCGAACCAGCCGAATGTCTTCCCGGACCGGAAATCAGCCGCCGCGGGCCTGCCCTTCGGCTCAAGCGGTGCCAGGAGCGACATTGCCCAAAGCCGTTTCATCCGCGCTCATTTCGAGCATTGGACGAAACCGGCAAACAATCCGCACTCGCCGCTTTATGGCGGGCCGATGGTCGACATCAGCCGCATCTTCCTGTGGGCCTGGGATGCAAGGCCGTTTCCGGAATTTCCGGCCCGCGGCGCCACTTGGGCCGACGGGGTCAACTGGCATGCCGGACACTGGCTCAACGGCCGTATCGGCGGAAGTCCAGCGGATGAACTCCTGGTGGCCGTGGCTGCCGATTTCGGCGTAGCGGCGACGGCATACTGCGACGGCTTCGTGGATGGTTATGCCGTGACGGGGCCGATGCCGGCGCGAGCAGCCCTCGAGCCGCTCGCGGAACTCTTCGGCCTTGGGGCCACGGACGACGGAGATGCGATCCGGTTTGCGGCAGCTGCCTATTCGGCGCGTGCGGAGATCGATGCCGGCGACATCGTGGAGGAAGAGGAACGGCCGAGCATACGTCTGGAGCGCGACCAGGAGACTGAACTCCCGCGCGAAATCGGGCTTTCCCATGCCGATCTGATGTCCGGTTACGAAACCGGCCAGAGCTATTCGCGGCGGCTGGAGACCGGAAGCCGGCGGACGGTGTCGATGCAGCTTCCCGTGGTTCTACCGCGTTCGACTGCCACGGGACTGCTCGAAGCGCGGCTGCGCGCGGCATGGGCCGGGCGCGACCGTCTCGCCTTGTCGCTACCGCTGCGCCACGCCGCTCTGGCTCC
>JBGSNJ010000338.1:0-23263 GCA_041739715.1 Aestuariivirga sp. | reverse complement strand
GCGCGGCCAGGGCTGCGGCTGGCGAGCTGACCGTCATGGCGTCCGGAACGCCGCAGGCCTTCGCAACGGCTCGGCCGGCACTCGAGGCCATGGCTGCAACGGTCTACGAACTGGGCGACGCTGCCGGCACCGGTGCTGCCTTCAAGATGGTGAACCAGCTGCTTGCCGGCGTTCACATCGCCGCGGCCTGCGAGGCCATGACCTTCGCCGCAAAGCTGGGCCTGGATCTACCCACCGTCTACAAGGTCATCACCGCTTCGGCGGGCAACAGCTGGATGTTCGAGAACCGCGTGCCGCATATTCTCGACGGCGACTATTCCCCCCGCAGCGCGGTGGAGATCTTCACCAAGGATCTGGGGATCGTCAGCGACATGGGCCGCAAGGAGAAGTTCCCGCTCTCGATCGCTGCGACGGCGCTGCAGATGTTCCTGATGACTGCGGCCTCCGGCATGGCCAAGGACGATGATGCATCGGTGGCACGCATGATCGCGCGGATGACAGGAATCGATCTCCCGCCTGCCAAGTGAATGGCGCGCACGCACGAGCGGCATCGGTCTCTCGAGTCTCGAAGCGTGACTGGGTTCGATGCTGCGCCGCAGCAGATAAGTCCCTGATCTGCCATTGACAGTTCATCGTGACGGGATAAGTTGATCGGCAATACACATGCGATCGGACGGCAGGTCGCACTGCCTCCAGCAATCGCTCGTGATCCTTGTCGCCTCGGCGACGGATGTGATTTGTTTTGTGGGGGACGTCGCGGAGCCAGGACGAAAGCGCTCTCTGAAATCGCGAAGAACTGGATATGCGGAGTCTTGCCCCCGCGATTCAAACCCCAGCGGCGGAACGTTCCGCTGGGCAGACGACAACAACAACAGATGGGAGGACGTGCCGTGGTCAGACGTTTCTTGAAAGTGCTTACCGGAACAGTTGCGGCCTTGAGCTTTGCAACTTCCGCCATCGCAGGTCCGGAGGTCGTCTCCGGACCGGGCGTTCAGCCGGAATGCTTCGCGCCGCTTTCGGCCGAGACGAAGTTCCTGAAGTTCCCGAAGAAGGAAGGGCCCTATCGCATCGCGCTGGCCAACGGCTTTGTGGGCAATACCTGGCGCATCCAGATGATCAAGACGGCCAAGGCCTATTCGGAGCAGCCTGACGTCGCCAAGGACATCAAGGAACTCAAGGTCGTGTCGACGGGCACCGACGTCGCGGCCCAGATCGCCGCCATCGATAACTTCATCAACTCGGGCTATGATGCCATCCTCACCATCGCGGTGAACCCGACGGCCTTCACGCCCGTGATCAAGCGCGCCAACAAGGCGGGCGTGGTGCTGGTCGCCTTCGACAATACCTTCGACAGCGACGAAGTCATTCAGGTCAACGAGAACTAGTTCCAGATCGGCGTCATCAACGGGACCTGGATCAAGAAGAACGTACCGAACGGCGGCAAGATCCTCGAAGTGCGCGGCCTGCCGGGCAACTCGGTGGACCGTGACCGCCACCTCGGCATCCGCAGCGTGCTGGAGGCCGCTGACGGGCCGAAGTACGAGATCATCGAAGTGGTGGGCAACTGGGACGACGGCACCGCGCAGAAGGTGACCGCCGACGCCATCGCCGTGCACAAGAAGTTCGACGGCGTGACGGTGCAGGGCGGCTCGACCGGGACCGTCCGTGCCCTGATGGATGCCGGACATCCCTTCGTGCCGGTGGCCGGCGAGGCCGAGAACGGCTTCCGCAAGCTCTGCGCAGAGAATGCCGACAAGGGCCTGCTGTGTTCCTCGGCCGGCCAGTCGCCGGGCCTCGTGGCCATCGCCATGAAGACGGCGATCGAAGCCCTCAAGGGCGAGACGCTGCCGCAATTCGTCTCGGTGCCGATCCCGCTGGTCGAGCATCCGGACTTCAAGGCTGATGTGAACTTCTTCCCGGCATTGACGGACAACTTCTTCAACTCGAATGATTTCCCGCCCTGCGGCGTGAACATCCTTGCCACCGACATCATGGGCAAGTCCGAGGCTGACAACTGAGAGCAGTGCGGATCGGGCAAAGCCTGGCGGATGGCTCCGGCCATCCGTCAGGCTGCCTTCCGGCCCAGGCCATGACTGAACGCACTCCGCTTCTCGAACTCAAGGGCGTCTCCAAGCGCTACGGCGGAATCGCTGCGCTGACGGATGTCGACTTCAAGGCCTATTCCGGCGAGATCCACGCTGTTCTTGGCGAGAACGGCGCCGGCAAATCCACGCTCATCAAGATCGCCTCGGGCGTGACCGACGCCAGCGAGGGCGAAGTCCTGGTCAATGGTACGCCCTTCAGGTTCCGCTCCCCGACCGATGCCATGAGGGCCGGGGTGGTCTGCGTCTTCCAGGAACTCTCGCTGCTCCCCGACATGACGGTTGCCGACAATCTTTCCATGGCCGGCACGCCGACGCGCGGCGGCTTCATCGACCAGAAGGCGCAGCGTGCGCGCGCCGTGGAGTTGCTGAAGCGGGTGGGCTGCGAGGACGTGCATCCGCTCGAACTGGTCAAGAACCTGCCCCTGTCGCGGCGCCAGATGGTGGAAATCGCCAAGGCGCTGGCCAAGAAGCCCAAGCTGCTCATCCTCGACGAGGCCACGTCGGCGCTGACCGCAAAGGACGTCGAACGCATCTATCTCATCATCCGCGAGCTGCGCGAGGAAGGCGTTGGCATTCTCTACGTGTCGCACCGCATGCACGAGATCGAGGAACTGGCCGATGTGGCCACGGTCTTCCGCAACGGCCGCAAGATCGAGACCTTCAAGAAGGGCGCGCGCAGCGTCAACGAGATCATCCAGATGATGATCGGCCGCGAAGTGACGCATCACTATCCGTCCAAGCCGCCCTTCGACGACAGCCGTCAGCCCGCGCTGACCGTTTCGAACCTGTCCTGGGGACACGATCTCAACGGCATCTCGTTCACCGCCGGCAAGGGCGAGATCGTGGGACTCGGTGGCCTCGACGGCCAGGGCCAGCGCGAACTGCTGCTCGCCCTCTTCGGCGTGCTCAAGGGCGTCGAGGGAACGGTCAGCATCGATGGCCGGAACCTGCAGCTCTCCGGGCCGCGCAGCGCCATGACCGCGCCGCTGCCGCTGGCGCTGATCCCGGAGGACCGCAAGGTCGAAGGCCTGATGCTGCCGATGAGTGTGCGGGACAATCTGACGCTTGCCTCGCTGCAGCAGCTGCGCAGCGGCCTTGGCATCGACACGGAGAAGGAAACCGCCGCCGTCAAGGAGATGGTCGCGCGGATGCAGATCAAGGCGCCCGACACATCGGCGGCGGTAGGGACGCTCTCCGGCGGCAATCAGCAGAAGGTGGTTCTCGCCAAGTGGCTGATGACCGATCCCGGCATCATTCTCCTCAACGATCCCACGCGCGGCATCGACGTGGGCACCAAGCAGGAAATCTACCGCCTGCTGCGCAACCTCGCCGCCCAGGGCAAGACCATCGTCTTCTACTCCACCGACTATGCCGAACTCATCGGATGCTGCGACAAGGTCCTGATTCTCTACGGCGGCCGCATCACACGCGAGCTGAAGGGCGAGGACTGCACCGAGCACAACATCGTGGCCGGCGCCCTCAATGTGAACCCCGTTCCGGAGAAAGCCGCGTGAGCGACTGGCGCTACCATATCTCGCACAATCTCGGAACGCTGACGGCGGTCGGCCTTTTCGCCATCATGTTCACCATCTACATCAGCAATCACGAGGCGGGCCTGACGCCCGCGGTCGCCACGACGGCGGCCAACAAGGCGGTGCTGCTGGCGCTGGTCGCCATGGCGCAGACCATCCCGGTGCTGACGCGCGGGCTGGATCTCTCGGTCGGCTCGGTCTTCGTGCTGGCAAACTGTCTCGCCTCGGCGATCGTGGTCGGCACCATCGGGCAGGGCCTGCTGGGCTGTGTCGCGGTCCTGTTGCTTGGCATCGTCTGCGGCTTCGTCAATGGTGCCATCGTGGTCTGGGGACGCTTGCAGCCGATCATCACGACGCTTGCGACCGGCGCGATTTTCTACGGCATCGCCCTGTGGATCAGGCCCACGCCCGGCGGCGACGTGCAGTATGACATTGCCGACTTCGTGGCAGGGCAGCTCTTCGGCGTCGTACCGACGGCGCTGGTCGTCCTTCTGCTGGTGGTCCTGCTGGTATGGATCCCCTATCGCAGTTCGCAGCTGGGCCGCGGGGCCTATGCCGTCGGCTCCAACGAGCAGGCGGCCTACATGTCGGGCGTCCCGGTGGAGAAAGCCAAGATCGCGGCCTATACGCTGGCCGGGTTCCTTGCCTCGCTTGGCGGCCTCATTCTCACCTTCAACACCTATTCGGGCGAAGCATCGGCCGCCATCGGCGGCACCTATACGCTGAATTCCATCGCCGCCGTGGTGATCGGTGGCACCTCGCTGTTCGGCGGCTGGGGGTCTGCCATCGGATCGATCTTCGGCGCCTTCGTGCTGCGCACCATCGAGGACCTGCTCTTCGTCTTCGACCTGCCGCCGCTGTGGCAGCCGCTGTTCCAGGGCGTCGTGCTGCTGGTGGCCATCAGCCTCGGTGCCATCCGAGTCTTCCGCATCCGCAACCGCCTGGAACTCTTCACATGAACGTCGCCGCCGCAACACAGAAGATTGGCCTCGACGTTCCGGTGATGGTGGCCTTCGGCTGCATCATCGTCATCCTGCTGGCGGGCTCGCTCTATTCGCCAGAATTCCTGTCGCTGGACTATCTCCTGCAGCAGCTCCAGGTGGGCGCCTTCCTCGGCATCATCGCATCGGGCGCCATGATGGTGATCCTGCTGGGCCATATCGACCTGTCCATTCCGTGGACGGTGACGCTGGGCGCCATGATGGCGACCGCGCTGGGCGGCTGGATCGGACCCGCGGGCGTGTGGCTTGCCATTCCCTTCGGCGTGCTCTGCGGCGCCTTCATCGGCGTGCTGAATGGCCTGGGCGTCGCTTATCTGCGACTGCCCTCCATGATCTTCACCCTCGGCATGAATGCGGTGGTACAGGGCCTCATGGTATTGCACACCGGCGGCTTCGCGCCGCAAGACCATGCAACCGACGCCATGCATTTCCTGGCGGTGAAGCGCTCGATCTTCGGCATTCCCAACGCCCTCTTCGTCTGGCTCTTCGTCGGCCTCATCGTGATCTTCCTGCTGCGGCGCACCGCCTTCGGCCGCGCCGTCTATGCCATCGGCAACCGCGAGTCCGTCGCCTATCTGTCTGGTATCAATACCAACGCCGTGCTGATCGGCTGCTTTGCCTTCTGCGGCGCCTGCGCGGCCTTCGCGGGCGTGTTGCTGGCCGGCTACTCGACCAAGGCCTATCAGGCCATGGGCGACCCCTATCTGCTGCCCGCCATTGCCGCCGTCGTACTTGGCGGCACCAACATCCTGGGCGGGCGCGGCAACTATCTGGGCACCATTGCCGGTGTCATCCTGATCACCCTGCTGCAGTCCATTCTCTCGGTCATGCAGATGCCCGAGGCTGGGCGCCAGGTGATCTACGGTTCGGTGATCATCGGCATGCTGCTTCTTTACGGACGAGGCGCGCGCACACGGAGTTGACGGGAGGAAAGAATGGCTGCGATCCTGTTGCGGAACGTGACGATCTGGGATGGCGAAAATGATGCGGCCTATCCCGGCGAAGTGCTGATCGAAGGCAATCGCATCAAGGCCGTCGCCAGGGCGCGCAACGAGATCGCGGATGAGCGGGCCTCCGACATCATCGACGGCGAAGGCATGTTCCTCATGCCGGGCATGGTGGAAGGACATTGCCACCCGAGCTTCGTCGGAATCTCCACCAACGCCGAACTGGGCCGTATTCCGCCCGAGAAGCACACACTGCTCACCGCCGCCAATGTGAAGCTGCTGCTCGAACACGGCTTCACCTCGATCTTCGAGGCGGCCTCGGCCAAACCCATGATCGGCGTCACCATCCGCGATGCCATCAACAATGGGCTCATCCCCGGCCCGCGCATGCGGGCCGCAAGCCCTGAAGTCACGACAACCGCCGGCCTGGGCGACGAACGCCGCCGCCATATCCATGAGGAGAGCTTCGGCCTGGTTGCCGACGGGCCTATCGAGATGCGGCGCGTGGCCCGGGAATGCGCCCGCGACGGCGTGGACAATCTCAAGATCAACATCTCGGGCGACGAGTTCGTCAGCCACGCCCGCGCCGAGATCACCACGCTGGAGGACGACGAGCTGCAGGCCTTCGTCAGCGTGGCGCATAACTTCGGAAAGATGGTCGCCGCCCATGCGCGATCGTCCAAGAGCGTGAAGATGGCGGTTCGCCACAAGGTGGACTGCATCTACCACTGCGACTTCGCCGATGAAGAAGCGCTCGACCTGCTCGAAAGCGTGAAGGATGAGTCCTTCGTGGGCCCGGCATTCGGCCTGGTGCACAACTGCACCATCGAGGGCGAACGCTATGGCTTCAGCCGCGAACTGGCGGAGTCCATGCATCTGTTCCGCAAGTTCGAGGCGACCTGCGCCACCTACCACGAGATCCGCCGCCGTGGCATCCGCGTGGTGATCGGCGGCGACTACGGTTTCTCGATCACGCCGATGGGCCAGAATGCCCGCGACATCGGCCATTTCGTGAAGTATTTCGGTTACGCACCCGCCGAGGCCCTGCGTTGCGCCACCAAGATCGGCGCCGAACTGATGGGGCATGGCGGCGAACTCGGCGTGATCCGCGAAGGCGCGCTGGCCGACCTGCTGCTGGTCGACGGCAATCCGCTGGCCGATCAATCGGTGCTGGTCGGACCGGACCGTTTCCGCATGGTCATGAAGGATGGCAACCTCTATCGCGACCCGCGCCAGTCGGGTGGGCAGCGTCAGCAGGCTGCCGCCGAGTGATCGAGGATCCGCCACTCCTGACCATTGCAGCGACTCCCCGGCGACTGCCTGCAAGTGTCGTTGCGGCCGTCGCGGCAACGCCGGCGAGCTTCATTGTCGATGCCCTCGGCGGCCGCGGTGCCCTGGACTGGCGGATCAAGCCCATCGGCACGATACGCCCCTTTGCGGGTTCAGCCTTCACCTGCCATTGCGGACCGGGCGACAATCTCGCGCTCTGTGCCGCCGTGGCCGAATGCCAAGCTGGCGATGTGATCGTCGCGGCGACAGACGGGTTCACCGGGACCTCGGTGGTCGGCGACCTGCTCCTCGGGATCGCCCGGAACCGGGGAGCCGTGGCTTTCGTTACCGATGGTCTGGTCCGGGACCAGGCTGACATCGAGGCCCTTGGCCTGCCCTGCTATGCCGCAGGGGCGACACCCAACTCGCCGGCGCGCAACGGCCCGGGCGCGGTTGGGCAGCCTGTACAATGCGGCGGCCTCACGATCGCGACCGGCGACCTCGTCATCGGCGACCGCGACGGTATCGTGGTCGTGCCGGCCAAGGCCATTGACCAGACGCTTGCGCGCCTCGCCGCCGTGAAGGAGTCTGAAGCGGCCATGCTGGCGCGCGTCAAGGCAGGCCTCTCGGAGGTCAGCTTCGTTGCCGATCTGCTGAAGAGTGACCGCGTGCGCAGAGTGGATTGAGATCGGGCTGCCGCGATGAACCGCGACCAGTTGCAACGCCATGGATACAGTGTGCATGCCTTGCGGCGCGCGGCGCGCAAGCGCCTGCCGCGCATGTTCTTCGACATGGTCGACGGCGCGGCGGGCGACGAGATCACGGTCCGGCGCAACGAAAGCGACATCGCCGCGCTCGAAGTGGTGCCAAAGGTCTTGTCGGGGGCGCCCACACGCGACCAGTCGGTCGAGATCCTGGGCCAGAGGCTGCCGTCGCCGGTGATCATCGGGCCTACCGGCCTGGCCGGGCTGCTATGGCCCCATGCGGAACTCTGTGCCGCACGGGCGGCGCATCGCTTCGGCACCATCTATACGACGAGCCATGCCTCGACCAGCACCATCGAGGAGATCGGCGCGGCCACGCCGGGCCCGAAATGGATGCAGGTCTTCCTCTATACCGACCGCGGCCTGACGGCGGAGTTCATCGCCCGGGCGCAGAAGGCCGGATATGCCGGCCTGGTGCTGACCGTCGACAACCAGGTGATGGCAGTGCGCGACCGCGATGCGCGCAACGGCCTGATGTTTCCGATGAAGCTGCGCATGCGCGGCCTGATCGACCTCGTCAGTCATCCCGGCTGGCTCCTGCGCATGCGCAGGGCGCCGAACCCGACCTTCGTGAATTACGACACGTTCACCAGCATCGGTGCCTTCGGGCCTGTCATGCAGAAGCTGCTGGATCCAGGAGTGACCTGGACGGATGTCGAATGGGTGCGCAGCCTGTGGAAGGGGCCGATGATCCTGAAGGGCATCCTGCACCCGGACGAGGCGCGGCAGGCCCAGGCGGTTGGCGTCGATGCTGTCGTGGTCTCGAACCATGGCGGCCGGCAATATGACAGCGCCGTCTCCGGCATCCGGGCGCTGGCGCCCATCGTCGATGCGGTGGGCGACAGGACCGTGGTACTGGTCGATGGCGGATTCCGCCGGGGCGCCGATGTCGTCAAGGCGCTGGCGCTGGGTGCCAAAGCCGTTCTGATCGGCCGGCCCCAGCTCTGGGGCGTCGCATGCGGCGGCGAAGAGGGCGTCCACTGGGTGCTTGAGATGTTTCACAAGGAGATCGACCGCGCCATGGCACTGGGCGGCTGGGACGACATCCGGCAGATCGACCGCTCGATCCTCGCCAATTCCTCGCCCTGGACCTGAGCGCCCGGCCGTGCCGGCCTAGGACTTGCGGGTCGACTCGTAGAGGAACCAGACGCGGCGTTCGGCCTCGTCGATCCACACCTCGAGCAGGCTCGCCGTGGCGACGTCATTGTGCTCTTCCACCGTATCGTGAACGGACCTCAGTATGCCGATGAGCTGACGGTTGTCGCTGGCAAGCTCGGCCAGCATGTCCTCGGGCGTCACGAACTCGGCATCGTTGTCGGGAATGCGCTGCAGCCGCGCCACATGACCGATGGACCGCAACGTCGTGCCGCCCAGCTTGCGGGCCCGCTCGGCAATGGCGTCGGTCATGGCGAAGATCTGATCGGCCTGTTCGTCAAGCAGAAGATGGTAGTCCCGGAAGTGAGGCCCGGACATGTGCCAGTGAAAGTTCTTGGTCTTCATATAGAGCGCAAAGCAATCGGCGAGCAGTGCGGTCAATGCGGCCGAGATATCCTTCGTGGCGTTGGGACCCAGGTCGGTCGGGGTCTGCAGGGGTGCGGCACGTCGGGTCATTGTCGCAAGTCCTTTCAGGGGTTGAGGGTGTTCAGACGACGGGTTCGATCGGATTGCTGCGGGAGACCAGCAGCGGATCGATTTCAGTAAGCGGGAAAGGCGGCAGATCGGTGACGGCCATGCCAAAGGCTGCAGCTAGAACATCCCGTTGAAAGACATTGATCAGCGAACGGTAGCCGATGTCGCCGGGCGAAACGCTGTCGAAGAAGATTGCAAGATGCAACTGGCCTTCGCCCACATTCTCGATGTGGTGCGGGTAGGCCCTGGGGATGAAATAGGCATCGCCGGGCTTCGCCACATAGGTGTCCGCGCTGCCATCCGGATCGAGGATCGTCATGCGGGCCATGCCGGAGATCACGTAACCCATCTCGGCCGTTTCCGGGTGCCAGTGCGGCTCGCGCATGCCCTTCTCCGAGATGGTGACCGAAAACATGGCAATGTCCCGCAAGGCAGGCCAGAGCGCCGACCTGGTGATCTGCGCCGTTCCTGCGGGGGACTCGATCTGTGCCGGCGTCGCCGCAAGACTGTACTTGTAGGGATTGACATGGCGGGCCTGGTCCTCGATCGCCGGACCTTGCGGCAGCGCGAAGACGCTGTTCTCAGCGCTGGTCCGGTCCAGGGCCTGAAACGCGCCGGCGGGCAGGCCATAGGTATTGCCCAGCACCGAATCGCTCATCGCGCCAAAGGCAGCCTTGATGCCGAAATCCTCGGGCTGCTCATGCGAAAAGGCCAGGATGAACGCCGCGGTTCCGCTTCCGGTGTTCTGGATGGCATGCAGCGATCCCGACGGCGCAAAGAACATGTCGCCTGCAGCCACCGTGAAGATTTCCCGTTCGGCGTGGTTCGCCGCGATGGTGATCAGCGCTTCGCCCTGGAGGCAGAAGCCCAGCTCATGGGCATTGGCGTGCCAGTGCGGCTCGCGCACGCCGCGCGGCGCCAGCTCCAGGCGGCGCAGCGAGAGGCCGCGAAGAATCGGAAGCTCGCGGCTGTCCAGATGCTTGATCGACCCGGTCGGTCCTGCAAAACGCGGCGCAAGACTTTCCAGCGACGCAACATGACGGGACTTCTTCTCTGGCACAGGCATGGCGGGTTCCTCGACGTTTATCCTGCCCACCATAAGGCAAGTCAGGTGGGCCGCAAGACGGGTTGACCGTCCTAGACTCGATCGGACTGGCCAGGCGGCGCCGGAGCGGCATCGAGAAGTGTCCTCAGCGCGTCCGAAAACCGCGTGTAGTAGCTCCGCTCGAAGTGAAGCGCGCCAATCCCCCAGACATGTTGCTCATCAGCAAGTATGGGCTGGTCAAGAAGGGAAATGACGTCGCAGCGGAAGTGCTGGACGAACATGTCCTCAAGGACGGCGGCATTCCAGTTGGCGGTGCGGTTCAGCTTGAGCTTGCCTTCGGAGAAAGGCACGATCTCGTCCTGCGCGTTCCGATAGGAATCAGCAAAGCGCGCCTTGTGCAGGATGATACGGCATCCGGGCAGATGACGGTCGAGGAAGTTCTTCAATGCCAGAAGCGAAGATCTAAAGAGCGACAGATAGCGCCGCGGCGTCCCGTCGGCGGTGAGCAGCGTGTTTCCGCGGGCCAGTTTCGACAATGGCGAACCACGGAAGATGTAGGTGGGCGTCAGCCAGCTCCCGTCATACGCGATCACCCCATCCAGACCGTCCGATGCGAGATCAACCAGCAGGCAATCAGGCTGTGTCTCGACAAGCTCCCGCAAAAAGATCTTGCTGAAGTCCCTGCGGATCATGAGCTTGTCGGCCTCGGAAATGTCACCGAGATCGTGGAGCGGGGATATGGGCTTGGCGCACAGGCTGATAATTGATGAGTGAAATCGCTTTGGAACAAGCCTGACATCAAGAGCCGTTCGCTGGTTCTGATAGCGCACCCAGTCTTCGGAGGCGCAGGTCCCGAGGATTGCCAGCCGCTTGGTCATGACCAGGTCATCACGATGTGCTCGCACGGCCCGAGCCGCAGCGATCCGAATGGCAAGACCGACCCGGCGCCGATCATTTGGATTGAATCTGCCGGATGACAGCAGCGAGATCGCCAAGCGTCCTGACGGACTTGACGAAGCGGTTCGGAATCCGCAGGCCGAAGTCGGCCTCGGCCTGGAGAATCAGGTTGATGTGCGTGAAACTGTCCCAGCCGGACACGGTTTCTGGACTGGATGCCATCGAGAGATGCGCGCGCTCGACGCGGAACACGATGGCCGCAAGATCCATCACTTCATCCTCGACCGACGACGGGGAGGGCGAGGTCACCGCCGATGGCGCTTGCGCGCGGCGCTCGAGCATTGCCCTGACTTCGGCAAGACGAGGCTTTCCAGAAGGGCCTCGCGGTATCGCATCGACGGCGAAGATCCGCTTCGGTACCTTCAGGGCTTCAAGCTCCCTCCGGCAGTGCTCGGTCAGTACCGCTTCATCAACATCTCCCGCCAAGACCACGGCAGACACGGCGATTTCCTCGAAGTCCGCGTCCTTCAGACCGACCGTGACCGCCTCGACGACCGAGGGGTGGCGCAACAAGGCCTCGTCGATCTCCTCGCCGCGGATCAAGGTGCCGCCGGAATTGATCGCTGCCTTCAGCCGGCCAAGGAACGCGTAGGATCCGTCGGCGTGCCGGCGTGCGAGGTCACCGGTCCGCATCCAGCCGTCCGGCGTAAAGGTCTGCTGTGTGCGCGCGGGATTGCGCCAGTAACCGCGGAAGATGTGGTCGCCCCGAAGCTGGATCTCGCCTTCCGGTATCGCGTCGTCGGCAAGGGGCACGCCAGTGCTGTCGCCGAGGCGGGCCTCGCAGTCGATCGGCCGCCCGATTGTGCCGAGCGATCCCATTTCCGGATGGCGGCCCGCATAGAGCGCCGTGGTCACCGTCTCGGTAAGGCCGTAAAGGTTCCAGAGTTCCGTCCCGAAGCGCTGCTCGAAGCGCTCCCAACGCTCCCTGCCGAGCTGCGAGGCGGAACTCACGATGCCCTTGAATCCTGTCCCGCCAAAGTAATCGTTCCGCGCACCCAGACGCTCGATCAGGCTCAGCACGGTCGGGTTGGTAACCATATGCGTGGCGCCGTGCCGCCTGATGCCGCCGAGCCAGGTTTCGACGTCACCCACGTCGAATGGTCCCGGGCGGATGACGCTTCCCCCTGTTGCCAGGGCAAGCAGCGGTCCCAGCACGATTCCGTCCGTATGCGAAATGGGAACCGGGTTGAAGACCCGGGTCGATGACCCGAAGCCGAAGAGCCGCCGAATGGTTTCAAGATGCGCCAGGAGATTTGCCACCGTGATCTCCACGCCGCTTGGCTCGGCAGTGGTGCCCGATGTGAAGAGAATATAGGCCAGCGCGGACGGATCGTAGGCCGGAGGCGCGATCTCCTCGCCACCGGCTGCGTGCTGCGAAAACGCGGCGCTGTCGATGACCGGGCAGCTCCAGTCCGGCTTTGCCGCGGCGGCGGGCAACACGAGGCCTGCCGGTTCGACGGCTCTGCAGATCGCATCGAAGCGCGGCCGTGCGGCATCTGCGGAGACGATGACCGGGACATGGCCTGCGATGATCGCAGCGACGAAGGCAGCACAGCCTTCAACCTCCTTCGCGACGCTGATCACAACCCTGTCGCCCGCCGCCATGGAAGACTTGCGGTAGGCAGACATGGCGCCAGCAACTGCCCGGCAGAACGTTGCATATGTCGTGTTCCCCTCGTCGGTCACGATGAAGGGGGCGTCGCCACCTTGACGAAGGTTGCGCCAGAACACGTCGAGGGAGAGCCTGGCGTTCATTCCTCTGCCTCATCGGCAAGCGCGCTGCGCGTGGCGCGAAGAATGCGCTGCGGCCGCGCCGGGTTGCCGGACACGAGCGTGCCGGCCAGGACGTGTTTTCGCACCACCGATCCTGCCGCAACGATCGCGCCGGCTCCGATTTCGACATTCGGCAAGATCACCGCGCCGGCACCGATCACCGTGTCGGAACCGACCCTTGTGTTGCCGGCCATGGTGACTCCCGGCCCGATGCTGACGAAGTCGTCGATGATGCAGTGATGACCCAGCGATGCGCTGCGGTTGATCAGGACGCCCTCGCCGATCATCGACATGGCACCCACGACGGCCATGGTGTTCACGAAGGAACCCTCGCCGATGCGCGAGCTTCGTGCCACGACGGCCGATGGATCAATGACGGCATCCGCGGGCTGGAGGCCGCGTGCGAGAGCAAGCTGGGCGAGTGTCTTGCGACGCGCCGGCGAGAACGCGCAGGCCAGAAAGGGAAGCTGCAGGTCTTCGGCATCGAGACCTTCCAGGGTGCAAATCCGTCCGATGCCCGCCGATCTCGGCGCTCCGTTCAGGCTGACACCGGCCCGTATGGCGATGCCCGCCCGGTTGCAGGCCTCCTCGAAATCGACCACCATGGGCGACCGCACACCGAAGATGATCAGCTCGCGCTGCCCAGGATTCTCGTTCCGTTTCACGATCCCCACCCGTCCGACGGTCTTGCCGCGAAGGAGTTGATCCCCAGTTCTCCGCACGCAAGCAGCTTGTCCACGCGAACCGCGGCATTCGGCCAACAACGAAAACCGCAATCAAGTGGTGTCCGATATCCGGCAGAAAACCCGGTTGCCGGGCGGAGAATCATTCATTCGCGTTGCAATTGCAAGCGGTCCGGGCGCAGGGTAACAGTAGGCGGGAAACCGGGAAGCCTTGCAAGGCACCTTGCGCAGAGGAACGCCTTGCTCACGCCAATAACCTCAACATTACAGATATTTGAATTGTCATCCTGCTGACCCGACATTCGCAGTGCTGCGGCCCGGAGCCAAGGTCCTGCCGCAGGGCCTCGTCCGGAGCTGCGCCGCTCAGGACGCCGCACCCTTGCAGCGGGAGACGGATCGGCCGGTGCGTGAACCGGGGGATCGGCTTCACTTGCCGCCAAACTTCGCGTTCGGCTAAACTGGATCGATGCCAAATCAGGCCCGCGCCAGCGCAGGTTCGCTTGAAGATGGCCCAGCTCACATTACTGCAAGCACAAAGCACTTGATCGCATGAAACGCCTTTTTCCTTGGCTCGGCCAGCTCAATCGAAGAACGACAGAGGCCTCAGCCGACTCTGACGCGGCGTCGGCTTGCCGATTCAATCTCGCATCCTACAACATCCACAAGTGCGTCGGGACCGATGGACGGTTTGACCCGCAGCGCATCAAGCAGGTCATCCTCGCGCTCGACGCCGATATCGTGGTGCTGCAGGAGGCGGATGCACGGTTTGGCGAGCGGGAAGGACTTCTCGACCTGTCCTATCTCCATGCCGCCGGCGGATACCAGTCCGCCGTTGCCCTGTCCGAGCGCTCACGCAGCCACGGCTGGCATGGCAATGTCGTGCTCTATCGCAGCGGCATCGTCCACGACGTTCATCAGCTGACACTGCCAGGGCTCGAACCGCGCGGCGCGGTGCTGGTGGATTTCGGCATCGAGCAAGCCAATTTTCGGCTGCTTGCGGTGCATTTCGGTCTCCTGCGCCAGTCGCGAATGCGACAGGTTCAGGCGATCATCGATGCGGCGGATCCGCACCCGGACCGCCATGTCATCATCGTTGGCGACATGAACGAGTGGCGCTTGAAGAACCGCTCTGCCCTTGATCTCTTCAAACATCATTTCGACGAAGTGTCGCAGAACCTGCCGAGCTACCCTTCGCGCCTTCCACTACTGCCGCTCGACCGCCTTTTCATCAGCCGCGGCCTGCGCAGTGAAGGCATGAGCGTGATCGACACGCCCCTGACACGGCTTGCCTCGGACCACCTGCCCCTCACGGCGAAGCTGTCCTTTCAGGACCGGTTCTAGCGCAGGGAAGGAACCGCCGGGAGTCACTGGACCAAGGCGCGGGGCCGGCGATCAGGATCAGGCCCGCCATCACCACCTCCGAACGCCTTGCCATTCTCGAAGGCAGGGCTTCATACTGAGCGGAGCCAATCCGGCGCAGGCTCAATTCTTTCGATCGAAGGACGGGACCGGGACATGAGTGCGACGCTTGCAGGTCTGCTGGCCGACAAGGATGCGGAGTCACCCGCCATTGGTGCACCGGGCCGGCCATGGCTGACCTATGGCGGATTGCGAAGCCTGTCCCTGGATATCCGCCCGCAGCTCCGCCGGCACGGCATTGCAGCCCATGACCGGGTTGCCATCGTGCTGCCGAACGGCCCGGAGATGGCCGCAGCCTTCGTCGCCATCGCCCAGAGCGCGACCACGGCACCCCTCAATCCCGCCTACCGGCAGGAGGAGTTCGCATTCTCTCTCGATGACCTTAGGGCAAAGGCCGTGGTCGTGGCCGCCGGTGCCGGGAGCCCGGCCATTGCCGCCGCCGAGGCTCGGGGCATCGCCGTCCTGCGCCTCGAAGGCCAGACCGATGGGCCGGCTGGATCATTCACACTGTCGGGACCGGACCAGGGCGGAACCGAAGACAGCGAGGAGCCGGGCGCCGGGAGCACGGCACTCATCCTCCACACATCCGGCACCACGTCCCGCCCCAAGATCGTGCCGCTGCTGCAGTCAAACATCGTTGCATCGGCCCGGCACATCGCTGCGGCTCTTGCGCTGACTTCTGCCGACCGCTGTCTTAACGTCATGCCGCTGTTCCACATTCATGGCCTGATTGCGGCCGTATCGGCATCGTTCAGCGCCGGAGCCTCGATCTGGTGTGCACCGGGCTTCGATGCGCTGAAATTCTTCGGCTGGATGAAGGAGGCACAGCCCAGCTGGTACACGGCGGTACCGACCATGCACCAGGCCATCCTGAGCCGCGCCGCGCGCAATCAGGATGCGATCGCTGCCGTGCCATTGCGCTTCCTGCGCTCTTCTTCGGCCTCGCTTCCGGCACAGGTGATGCTGTCCCTGGCCGAGACCTTCAAGGCGCCGGTGATCGAAGCCTATGGCATGACCGAAGCAGCCCACCAGATGACGAGCAATCCCTTGCCGCCGCGCCCCCAGAAGCCGGGTTCGGTGGGGGTCGCAGCCGGCCCGCTGGTGCGGGTCGCCCATGAGGTGGAGAACCGGCTCATCGACGGGACCGGCGAGGTGGTGATCTCGGGCGCCAACGTCACGCCAGGCTATGAGGGGAATCCCGACGCCAATTCGAAGAGCTTCTTCGAGGCGGAAGGGCATCGCTGGTTCCGCACCGGTGACCAGGGTGCCTTTGACGGCGACGGCTATCTGCATCTCACCGGACGGCTCAAGGAGATCATCAATCGTGGTGGCGAGAAGATCAGCCCGCTCGAAGTTGATGGCGTGCTGATGGACCACCCTGCCATCGCGCAGGTGGTGGCCTTCGCGGTACCGCACCCGAAGCTGGGCGAGGAGGTTGCTGCAGCGGTCGTTCTGCGTGACGGACACATGGCCACCGCGCGCGAGATCCGCGACTTTGCCGCCGGACGCATGGCCGACTTCAAGGTGCCGCGCCATGTCGTCATCCTCGCCGAGATTCCAAAAGGAGCAACCGGAAAGCTGCAGCGGATCGGCCTTGCCGAGAAGCTAGGCCTCGCCGCCCGGGACGCGCCCGAGGTTCAGCAACAGCCGAACGCGGACCGAGGATCTCCCTGACACCCACTGATCGATCCGATCAGTGGAGAAGAGACTCGAGAACAGACATGAAAGGTGATTGAAGCGCATGACGATGCTCACAACGCTCCACACGCTGTCGACGAACGCCGGCAGATATTGGGTAAAGGGCCTGACGCTGACGCTGCTTGCGGCAGCCACAATCCTCGCGGCCGCCTCGTCCGCAGATGCAAAGCGCTCGGCCGCCGATCAGGCGCTTTACGAGAAGGCCCGCAAGGAGTGCAACAACGTCCGCAAGTATCCTGACGGAGCCCGGCCGATCATCAACTACAAGGGCGGCTGGTTCCGATGCCAGGAGCCCAAGTTCAGACGGGACTGAAGCTTGCAGGGCATCGCCTGCGCGTCAGAAATAGACGACCACGTAGCCGCTGCCCGAGCGCTGATAATAGGTGCCGCCGCAGTAGTAGAGGCTATAGCCATAGTAGTTGCCATAGGGACAGCCCGCAGGAATGGCGCCAATATAGGCCCCGCGGCGGATCACCCGGCGTGTCGTGCGGCGCGCAACGCCAGCCACGCTGCCCGGCGTCGCCGGGCGGCCAATGCGCGCATTGGCATCTTCCACGAGCTTGAAGAATCCGATGCTGACCTGTTGGCCGGCAAATTCGATGTCACCGGCGACGAAGGCGAAGGCGAGGCCTGCGATCAGATAGCGCTTGAGGGTCTTCATTGGGCGGCTCCTTCGGTCTTCGGCATCTGCACTTCATCCAGTGACCCCAGCTTGCTGATGTCGACCTCCGCCGCACCCGCAGCGGTGACGAGCTTGTAGTCGTCCTTGGCGACTTCTGCACCGCTCTTCCAATCGGAGAAGGTGATGTCGTAGGACGGCGCCATCACGGTCATCTTGCTGGTAATGGTGAAGCGGCAGGGAAAGGGTTTGTCGCCCTGTGCGATCCAGATCTGCCAGTCGACATCGTCGGTGCGGAAGGCGAGATGATCGCAGGTCTGTCCGCGGATGATGCCGGTGCCGAGCGCCTGGGCGTCCGTCACGTTCAACATCATGATGTCATGGGGATTGGCCGAGAGCAGATCGGCTGCCGGCAGCTCAAGCCCGAACTCGAGACGCAGCGCATCGACCAGCTCGTCGATCGTGCCCTTGAAGGCCTGCTTCGCGAAGACGTTGAGATTCTTGCCATAGACCGACATTTCGGTGCCGTCGAAGACGAGTTCGACATTGGCGAGGCCGCCGGACCGGGTAGCGCGCAGCTTGTCGGGTCGCGTCGCATTCAATGCGCCGGAGCTGGCAAGACCGACCTTCTCGAGGTCCCCGGTCACGATCTCCAGCGTGGCATCGTAGCTGACGGACAAGGCCGCCTGCTGTGACAGGAAATCCGACATGGCCTTGAAGGCCGCCTTGGCCTCCGAGTCCTGGGCGCTTGCCGGCGTGACGGTTGCGAGCAGGACAGCGAGTCCGCTCCACGACAAGAATCTCGTTGCGTTTCTGAACAACCTGCATCCCCCTTCAAGGTCTGTGATTCCAACCCGAGGATATAGTTTAGCGCCAGTCGGGCCCAGATTCCACTGTATCGATTTCAACCGGCGCGCAGGCCGGCCGCACGAGCAAGGCGTGCGGCCGGCCTGTGTTTGGTTTCGGCATTGGCGTCGAGCTTCGGCCCCTGCCTTTTAGCCCTGAACCTTGAACTTCTTCTTGGTGCTCACGCCCTTGCTGGCCGGGTAGGTGTCGTGGCACATGCGGAGGAAGTCCTTGTACTCGGCGTCGGTGCAGGGCTGCGACTGATTGACGAAGCAGCCGCTGTGCACGTCGATGTAGCAGGACGGCAGATCCCAGTGGCCGGCGAATGCGGCGGTCGGGAACAGAATGCCGGCAACGATGAGGCCATGCTTGAGGTGCGATAAAGCAGACATTGTACGATCCTTTCTTGGGGTTGACGAGTGATGCCTTTTTGCGGGAGCGGCACTGAACCCTCGATGAGACGGCGCTTCACCCGGCGTTCATGCAGATGCAGGGCAACCATGCCGGTGCGCCGGTTGCGGCCCGCCTGGCCGACCCGCATAAGGATCGCATGACCTCAGACCTCAAGACGCCTGCGCGCTCCCACGTGCTGCCGGCCCTCGCCGTGTCGGTCTGCGGCCTGCTCTGGGGAGTCTTCTGGCTGCCGCTGCGCTGGTTCGACAGCCAGGGCGTGGGCAGTGCCTGGGTCGCGCTGCTGTTCAATCTGGTCGCCATTGCAGCGCCGCTGCCCTGGCTGCTCAAGAGAACGGCCTGGACCGATTTCCCCAACCAGTCGCTCACCGGCCTGATCCTCGGAACGGCCTTCGCACTCTACACGGTCAGCCTGGCGATGACCGACGTCATCCATGCCATCCTGCTGTTCTATCTCACACCCGTCTGGAGCACGCTGGCAGGCTGGGTCCTGCTTGGCGAACGCATTACCGCGACGCGGATCATCGCCGTCATTCTGGGCTTCGCCGGGCTCTGGGCGATTCTGGGCGGCGGCGGCGTTCCGCTGCCGCGCAATGCCGGCGACTGGCTGGCGCTTCTCAGCGGCCTGCTCTGGTCGGCCGGAACCCTGCGCAGCTTTGCGCGGCCGTCGCAGGGCATTGCACTTCCGGTCTTCTGCTTCGCTGGCGGCGGACTTGCCGCCTCGGCGGTTCTGCTGGTCATCGCATCGGCGCTGTCCCTGCCCATGGCCGCCGTCAGCAACCTCATGCCGGTCCTGCCCTGGATCGTCCTCCTCGCCATCATCATTTTCGTGCCGCCCAACTTCCTGGTGCTCTGGGCCGCCCAGCGCATGGATCCGGGCCGCGTCGGCATTCTGCTCATGACGGAAGTGCTCGTCGGTTCGATTTCCGCCGGCCTGCTTGCCGGCGAAGCCTATGGAGCCAGCGAGGCCATCGGTACCGCGCTGATCGTCACTGCGGGTCTGGTCGAGGTGTGGGGCCGCAGAAGCTGAGGTTCCGGCTTAGGCGGCAAGCTGCTAGACTGCCAACATCATGGGCTGGTCACTTACCATCGGACAGATCGCCGGGACCTCGATCCGGCTGCACTTCACCTTCCTGCTGCTGCTGGCCTGGATCGGCATTGCCGACTACCTCGCCGGCGGAGCGGCGGCCGCCGCCGCCTCGCTGGTCTTCATCCTGCTGATCTTTGCCTGCGTCACCGCACATGAATTCGGCCATATCTTCATGGCCCGTCACTTCGGGGTGAAAACGCCGGAGGTCATTCTCTCGCCGATCGGCGGCATGGCGAACATGGAGCGCATCCCCGAAGCGCCGCGACAGGAACTGCTGATCGCCCTGGCCGGCCCCGCGGTCAATGTCGTCATCCTTCTGCTCCTCGTGATCTTCGCCGGCGTCAGTCTTGCATCGCTGCCCGGTCTCGATTTCGTCGCGGCCGATCTTGCCAGCCGGCTCGCCTACATCAATGGCATGCTGGTCCTGTTCAATCTGATCCCGGCCTTTCCGATGGATGGCGGCAGGGTGCTGCGGGCACTGCTCTCCATGGCCATGGGTCCCGACCGCGCCACCCAGCTGGCCGCCCGCATCGGGCAGAGCTTTGCGTTCCTCTTCGTGCTGCTCGGCCTCTTCTACAGTCCAATCCTTCTGCTGGTGGGAATCTTCGTCTATTTCGCCGCCACATCGGAGGAGCAGGCGTCGTCGTTGCGCTGGATGGCGCGTGGACTCACGGTAGCGGACGCCATGGAGCGGGCGCCGCGCCTGCTTCGCGCAGGCGAGCCTCTGGCGCGCGCCGTCGATGCATTGCTGGAGACGCCGCAGCGCGACTTCCCCGTGGTGGATGCGGCAGAATTGCCGGTCGGCCTGCTCGACCGGGAGGCCATGATTGCCGCCCTGGCGAAGCATGGCCGCGATGCACCCATTTCGAGCGCCATGCGTCAGGCCATCGTCCTCCACGAAGGCCAGCCGCTCGAACAGGCGATCGACAGGATGCGCCTCGCGGGTAGCAAGGCCGAGATCGTGGCGGCGGCCGACGGACGCGTCATTGGCCTGCTCAGCATCGAGAATGTCGCTGAAATGATGATGATCCGGGGCGCCCAGCCGGACTGGCCTTTTGCGGCGCCGGCCGGAAGGCGCAGCTAGTCCTTCACCTGGATCGTTTCGAGGTAGCGCACCAGCGCCGCGATCCGGTCTTCGACATCATGGGCCGCCGACTTGGCTGCAGCCACCGACGTTTCCTCACCCAATGCCTCGTTGATGAGCCGGTCGCCCCAGATCGGCATCTCGCGCGATCCATGAGACTCGGGCATGTCGAGTCCCATGACGGCCTGCGTGATCATCTCGGCCGGAAACGTGCCATGGCGGGCTGCGATCCGGGTGAGGTCAGCGGGGTGCGTCCTGAGGGCGGCAGCCGCAGGCCCTCCGCCGCGGCCGTCCGCACCGTGACAGGGCGCACAGAGGGACTGGAAGTCCTGCTTGGCGGTATCGGCTGTCGCCGGTCCTGCCAGGGACATCATGGCCGTGCCAAGCAGCACGGCCCGTTTGAGGCCGGAGCGCGTCATGTCCTCGCCTTTGCGCCAACCCGGAACGTCTGGCAAGCGGTCAGGACCGGGTGGTTTCCTTCAGCTTGCCGATGCCGAGCACATCGAGCGCCAGCTTCTCGTAGAAGGTCTCGCTGGTGCCGCGCCGGATCTTGTGCAGGAAGTACTTCTCGAAGGCGATCTTGGCGCCATGTACCCATTTGCCGGAGGACGACCAGTTCACGTTGCGCGGCGGGATCTGCGGCTGGGCCACGAAGGCCACGCCCGAGTCGCCGAAGTCGGCAAGACAAACCGCGTTCCAGGTGCCCTGGTGCTCGGGCTGCTTGCCCTTGAGCAGCAGGCCGATGTTCATGGCCGTTGCCGTGACCATGGACTCGATTATGAAGCCGGTCTTGGGCACGCCGCAGGGAACCGGCGTCGGCCCCATGGGCGGGATCGCGACGCAGACGCCGATCGCGAAGATCTCGGGATACTTCGGGTTGCGCTGGTGCTTGTCGACGATGACGAAACCGCGCGGATTGGTGAGCCCCTCGATGCCGCGGATCGCGGCCACGCCGCGGAACGGCGGCAGCATCATGGAGAAGCCGAAGGGCAGCTCCTTCGTGGCCTTGACGCTACCGTCCTCGTTGATTTCTTCCACCGTCATCACGCCGGCCTCGACCTTCTTGACGCGGCTGCTGGTCATCCACTTGATGTGGTGGTTGCGCATTTCGCTCTCTAGGAGGCCCTTGGTGTCGCCCACGCCATCGAGTCCGAGGTGGCCGATGTAGGGCTCCGCGGTGACGAAGGTCATTGGCACGCGGTCGCGGATCTTGCGGCGGCGCAGTTCGGTTTCGACGATGAACATGAACTCATAAGCCGGGCCGAAGCACGAAGCCCCCTGCACCGCGCCGATGACGACAGGTGCCGGGTTCTTGCAGAAGTCCTCGAAAGCCTTGCCGGCGACCTTTGCATGCTCGACATGGCAGACGGACTGCGTGTGGCCTTGCGGTCCCAGTCCTTCGATTTCGTCGAAGGCAAGCTCCGGTCCGGTTGCAATGATCAGATAGTCGTAGTCGACACTGCTGCCGTCCTCAAGATCGATCCGCCTTGCCTCAGGGTCGAGCTTGCGGGCAGCAACGGCTTTGAAGTTGATTCCCTTCTTGGCGAAGATCGGCGCAAGGTCGACTTCGATGTCCTCCTGCTTGCGCCAGTTCACCGCCACCCAGGGATTGGATGGTACGAAGTGATAGGTCGGCTCCTTGGTGATGACCGTGAGCGTGTCGCCACGGCCAAGCTGTTCCTTCATCTCGTAGGCCATGATCGTGCCGCCAAGCCCGGCACCCAGAACGACGATATGCGCCATGTTGAAATCCTCCACACTGTCGAGCCCGTCTATCAGGCCTGCCATCTATTATAATTAGTATATGCGTATATTATTATATACGACCTTGGCAGGGAGTCCAGTGGGATTGCAGCCGCGCTCCGCGCCGCCGCGCGAAGGCACTTGAAAGACTGATAAGTTATTGATGTTTATAGATTATCGGCGCGCTTCTATGGCGTCCCAGATCAGTGCCGCAATGTTGGCACCGCCAAACCGTTGCACCTCCCGGATGCCGGTCGGCGACGTGACGTTGATCTCCGTGAGGTAGTCCCCGATCACATCGATCCCCACGAAGATCAGGCCGCGGGCCTTGAGATCGGGCCCCAGCGCTTCGCAGATCTCATGCTCGCGCTTCGTCAGCGTGGTCGGCTCGGGACGCCCGCCCACATGCATGTTGGAGCGGCTTTCATTGGCGGCGGGCACCCGGTTGATGGCGCCAGCGACCTTGCCGTCGACGAGAATGATGCGCTTGTCGCCCTTGCGGACATCCGGGAGATACTGCTGCGCAATGAAGGGCTCGCGGAAGGCCTGGGTGAAGAGTTCGAGGAGCGATGAGAAGTTCTGATCCTCCTCACCCAGGCGGAACACGCCCGCGCCGCCATTGCCGTAGAGCGGCTTCAGGATGATGTC
>JBGSNJ010000282.1:0-6023 GCA_041739715.1 Aestuariivirga sp. | reverse complement strand
GCCGAGCGCGGCCGCGAGCTGGGCGGGCGGCTGTTGCACGATTCTGCCCTTCCCGGCCTGTCGACCTGGATCCGCGTGCGCGATCATCGTCAGCATCTGTTGGAGAAGCTCTCCAACGTGAGCATCTATCGCGAGAGCGCGCTTGCGGCATCTGACATCCGCGACTTCGGCGCAGATCAGGTCGCGATCGCAACCGGCAGCCGCTGGCGGCGCGACGGAATCGGCACCGCCCGCGAGCAGCCCGCATTGATCGATGCCGATGCGGCAACCCGAACGCCTGACGATCTCGACAACCTTCAGGGCCCCGTCCTGATCTATGACGATGAGAACTACTACATGGGCGGTGCGCTCGCCGAACAGCTGCGGCGGCAGGGTCATGATGTCACCTATTTCACCAGCCAGCCGGTCGTCTCGGCCTGGACCCAGATGACCGACGAGCAGGGCTTTGTCCAGCAGCGGTTGTTGGATCTCGGTGTGCGCCTCGTCGTGTCCCACGTCCTTCAGGCTGTGGCAAAGGGCCATGCCACCTTCGCATATGCGCTCTCAGCCAGTCCCGTCACCATGACCTTCGGAAGCATCGTGCTGGTGACAGGGCGCCTGCCTGTTGACGATCTCTACAGGGAACTTGCCCAGAACGTGGCCGCGCCGGCGGTTGCGCGCATCGGCGACTGCTTCTCACCGGGACCTGTTGCCGACGCCGTCTACGCCGGCCATCGATTTGCCCGCGAATTCGACAGCTCGGCGGCCGTCGTACTCCGCCGCGAAAGGCCTGATCCGTGACGCGGCGGCGCGAGCGTGCGAGTCGCAGTGCCTCTGGCAACGGGCAGAGACCCTTCCGCCAGCCGGTCTACCGCTATCCGCCCATGGCCATCATCTCGGAGGATTCGCTGCAGGCCATCCATGCCACGGCGCTGACGATCCTCGAGGAAATCGGCATGAAGGTGCTCTCGGATCGGGCACGTGCGCTCTATGCCGTGGGGGGCGCGGATGTCGAAGCCGGGTCCGATCGCGTGCGCTTCGGTCGCGACATGCTGGGAAACTGGCTCGCGCGAGCGCCGTCTCGCTTTACGCTCCATGCGCGCGATCCAGGAAAGACCTTGCAGGTTGGCGACGGTTACGTGCTTTTCGCCTCGGTCGGCGGCCCTGCCTATGTCTGTGATCTCGACGGTGGCCGACGGCAAGGCAGCTATGCCGAGCAATGCGACTTCCTCAAGGTGGTCCAGAGCCTCAACATCCTGCACCAGGAAGGTGGTGGCCCCTTCGAGGCCCTTGACCTCGACTCGCGCACGCGCCATCTCGACCTCTACTACGCGCAGGCCACGCTCCTCGACAAGAACTGGCAGCCACAAGGGCTTGGCAGCGCCGTGGCGCTCGATGCCATCGACGTCGCAGCGATCTCGCTTGGCCGCACGCGCGATGACATGCGCGGTCATTGCGTCTTCACGACCATCATCAACACCAATTCGCCGCTGCAGCTCGACGTGCCCATGGCCGAAGGGCTGATCATCATGGCCGAACATGGGCAATGCAATGTCATCACGCCTTTCACGCTGGCAGGTGCCATGAGCCCGGTGACGCTTCCCGGCGCGCTGGCCCAGCAGCATGCCGAGGCGATGGCCGGAATCGTGCTGGCGCAGATCGTCAATCCCGGCGCGCCGGTGATGTACGGCGGATTTACCTCCAACGTCGACATGAAATCGGGGGCACCGGCCTTCGGCACGCCGGAATATGCGCAGGCCGCGCAGATCTCGGGCCAGCTGGCGCGCCTGCTCGGCGTGCCCTTTCGCTCCAGCAACGTGACAGCTGCCAACGACGTGGATGCCCAGGCCGCCTACGAGAGCATGATGTCGCTGTGGGGGGCGATCACCGGCGGCGCCAATCTCATCCTGCATGCGGCGGGTTGGCTCAACGGCGGCCTGACGGCGTCCTGCGAGAAGCTGATCATCGATGCCGAGATGCTGCAGATGATGGCAGCCTGGTGCGATCCGCCGCGCGTGACACCGGAGACGCTGGCCCTTGAGGCCGTCCGCGATGTCGGTCCGGCCGGACATTTCTTCGGAACGCCGCACACTCTGGCGCGCTACGAGACCGCATTCTACCAGCCGATGATCTCCAACTGGGACAATTATGACACCTGGCTGGAGCGCGGCCGCGAGACGGCGCCTGTGAAAGCCAACAGGGTCTGGACACAGATGCTCGCCAGTTACGAAAGGCCACCGCTCGATCCGGCCGTCGACGCGGCGCTGAAGGAGTTCGTCGCCCGCCGCAAGCGCCACTATCTCGGCGACCGCGCCTGAACCCAGTTCCATGCCGCGCAGACCAGCATGGCGAAGATCGCCCCCAGCGCATTGAACACGAGGTCGAGCGCCGTGTTGTAGTAGCCGCCTACATTGGTATGCGGCACCAGCATCACGGCGGAGAACTCGACGATCTCGTTGACGGCGCCAAGCCCCATGCTGGCCAGGGCCGGGAAGGTATAGACGGCCAGGGTCCGGCGCAGCTGCGGTGCCCGCTTCTGCAGGATGAACCACAGCATCCACGCCGTCACCGCGAAGCCGTAGAAATGCACGAGCTGGTCATACTTGAGGATCCGGAGTTCGCCGTCTCCGGCAATCGGGAGAAGGACCAGGTTGTAGAGAACCTTGCCCCAAACCTGCAGGCTGCCGCCGGCCATATGCGCAAGACCCCAGAGCGCAAGGGCCCAGAGCAGGGACATTGGAAAGCGCATCAGCTGGTGGGACCAGGCCACGATTCCGACGAGGATCACCATGGTGGCCAGATAGCCGATGAACTCCTGATCGGCAATCAGGATGAAATATGCGAGGAAGGCCGCGACGTAGGCAGCGGTAAAGATCGCGATCACCCACTCGCCGCGCGTCAATCGCATGATGGCCGCCCCATCATCACACGCCGCGCGCAGCGACGCTGCCGAAGCGCTGGCGGATCTTCCGTGTGAGCGTATCGCGTACCTCCCGATAGCTGTCGAGGATCTGTTCGCGGCTGCCCATGGTGATCGAGGGGTCCATGGTCGGCCAGTACTCCGTGTCGATGGCCATGGTGCGCGTCAGCTCCAGCGCGCGGTGATGCGCCTCGGGCGAGAGGGAGATGACGAGATCGAAACTGGAATCCTCGAGGTCATCGAAACCCTGCGGACGGTACTTGCCCATGTCGATGCCCACTTCCTCCATTACGGCGTTGACGAAGGGATCGGGCTGGCCCGGCTTCACCCCGCAGGATGCGACATAGACCTTGTGGCCATAGAAATGCTTCATGATCGCTGCGGCCATGGGCGAACGGATGACGTTCTGGGTGCAGGCAAAGAGGACGGCGCTGGGAATATCGCCCGGCATGCGATGGGTCAGCCCCGCCAGTGCAAGACGCAGACCAGCGTGAACAGGCGCCGCGCCGTGTCGAAATCCACCTCCACCTTTCCGTTCAACCGTTCGCGCAGCAATTCGCTGCCCTCATTGTGCAATCCCCGCCGCGCCATGTCTATGGTCTCGATCTGCGACGGCGTGGCGGTGCGGATCGCCTGGTAATAGCTCTCGCAGATCATGTAGTAGTCCTTCACGATGCGGCGGAAGGGCGACATCGAGAGGCCGATCAGCGAAAGGCGTTCCTCCCGCTCGTTGAGCACGTCGAAGATCAGCCGGCCATCGGCCGTGGACAGCCGCAGGCGGTAGGGACCCGTGGGCTCGGCTGCGAGGCAGAAGCTGTTCTCTTCGACGAGATCATAGATGGCGACCCGGCGTTCGTGCTCGGCCTCGGGCGAGGGGCCGGGTCCGATGCTCGAGTCAAGTTCGACCGCCAGCAGCCGTGTCCTGGGTTTGTCGTTCATGGCACGACAATAGCCGGGCGGCCGCCGTGACTGCTAGGGGGCTTTGCCGTCCGTGTCGTCATGACTGGGAACGCGACCGGCCTGCCAGACCGGACCCAGGTCCCTGAGTTGCGCCTCGATGCATTCCACCGTCAGCCGGATGTTTCCTCCGCCGGAGAAGGTGAGCACCACGTCCCCCGCCGGTGCGTCGCCCATTTCGAACCCGATGGAGAGCAGCGACAGGACGGCATCGGCGCCGTGCCGGGGGATTCCGCGTGACCTGACCGACAGGACGCGGTCGAAATGAAGTCCGCTGCGCCGGCGTTGCCGATCCTCGTCGGCGTCCCAGGCAAAGCGGTTGGCGACAAGGGCAAACTGCCGGCGGCTGCGGTTGAAGGCCAGATCGCCGGCCTTGACCAGCGCATCCTGCATGTGGGCAGACACCACGGCAAGGTCTTCGGCATCAAGGGCGGCAAGCTTGAGCATTACCGTCAGTTCCCGGATATCCTGCTCACGTCTGCACCGCAGGCCTGGAGCTTTTCCTCCAGGGTCTCGAAGCCGCGGTCGAGGTGATAGACGCGGTTGATGGTGGTCTCGCCTTCGGCGGCAAGTGCGGCGATGACAAGCGAGACCGAGGCGCGGAGGTCAGTGGCCATCACCGGCGCTCCGGTGAGCTTCTTTACACCGCGGACTTCGGCCGTATCGCCATGAAGCTGGATGTCGGCTCCCAGCCGGGCCAGTTCCTGCACATGCATGAAGCGGTTCTCGAAGATGGTCTCGCGGATCATGCTGGTGCCGTTGGCCATGGTCATCAGCGCCATCAGCTGGGCCTGGCAATCGGTGGGGAAGCCGGGGAAGGGCTGGGTCTCGACCCTGACCGGATCCAGTGCCTGGCCATTGCGGCGGATGCGGATGCCTTCGTTGGTCACATCGACGCCGATCCCGGCCTGGCGCATCACATCGAGAACCGCGCCCAGATGCCCGGCGTCGGCGCCCTTCAGCGTGACGTCACCGCCGGTCATGCCGGCGCACATGGCATAGGTGCCAGTCTCGATGCGATCTGGAATGACGCTGTGTTCGGTGCCATGCAGCCTGGTCACGCCGCGCACCTTCAGGGAGGTGGTATGGATGCCCTCGATCCGGGCACCCATCTTGACGAGGCAGGTGGCGACATCGCCGATCTCGGGCTCGGTTGCCGCATTCTCGATGATGGTGTCGCCCTCGGCCAGTACGGCGGCCATGAGGGCGGCATGGGTGGCACCCACCGACACCTTGTCAAAGGCGATGCGTGCGCCCTTCAATCCATGCCGCGCCCTGGCAATCACATAGCCGCCCTCGATGGCGATCTCGGCGCCGAGCGCTTCCATGGCTTGGAGATGCATGTCCACCGGGCGGGTACCGATGGCGCAGCCGCCGGGCAGCGAGACCCTGGCCTCGCCGCAGCGGCCGAGCAGCGGCCCCAGAACCCAGAAGCTGGCTCGCATCTTGGAGACCAGCTCATAGGGCGCGGTGGTGTCGGCGATGGTCCTTGCCGAGAGTTGCTTGGTGTCGCCGCTATGGCCGTTCTGGCCGGGACGCTTCCCCGCCACCATGATGTCGACGCCATGATTCTGCAGGATGCGCTGCAGCTGTCGTACATCGGCAAGCCGCGGAACATTTGAGAGGGTAAGCGTTTCGGGCGTGAGCAGCGACACGATCATCAGCGGGAGCGCGGCATTCTTTGCGCCCGAAATCTGGATGCTGCCGTTGAGGCGGTTGCCGCCGCGGATCTGGATACGGTCCATGAAATGGGATTCCCCTTGCAAGCCCGGGTCCTGAACCCGATTCCCCGTCCGGCCCCCTGTCTCAGGGCGCTAACAAGCACACATGGCCCAATTGGGGCAACCCTATTCGGCCTTGTCCCGGCCCGCCGGTGGACGCTGTCGCATCTGGGCCTTGCGCCGGGCGATATTGGCCTTGAGCGCCTTGGCCAGCCGCTGTTTCCGCGCCTCCGCACTCTCCTTCTTGGTGTTCATGCAGCATATCTGCGGGACCCCGACGGAGGCGTCAAGCGACGGGGTTGCGCCTGCCCCCCAGCTGTGGCATGTGTCCGCCCGCATCGCGCACAGGCTGCCGTAGCTCAGTGGTAGAGCACTCCCTTGGTAAGGGAGAGGTCGAGAGTTCGATCCTCTCTGGCAGCACCAGTTTCCGCACATGAAAACAATCG
>JBGSNJ010000262.1:0-4482 GCA_041739715.1 Aestuariivirga sp. | reverse complement strand
TGGCCGGCCGTCTGCCTGACGCGGCCGAGGTGCTGAAGCTGCGGGCGGGAGAGGGCGAGCGCTTCCACCACGTCGCGCTGCGCCGCTTCGTCGAGGACGGGCACCCCGCGCTCATCGCCGTGCTGACCGATGCGACCGACGTCAAGACCCTGGAAGCGCAGGTCACACAGGGACAGAAGATGCAGGCGATCGGCCTTCTGGCCGGGGGCATCGCGCATGATTTCAACAACCTTCTGACCGCGATCTCCGGCCACTGCGACCTGCTCCTCCTGCGGCACGACCTGCACGATCCAGACTACGAGGATCTGGTGCAGATCCGCCAGAACGCGTACCGCGCCGCGGGCCTGGTGGGGCAGCTCCTGTCCTATTCGCGGCGCCAGACGCTGAAGCCCGAGCGCATCGACCTGCCCGAAGCCCTGGCCGACATCGCCCATCTCCTGAACCGGCTCGTGGGCGAGAGGATCGGCCTTTCCGTCGCGCATGACCCCGCCATCGGACCGATCCGCGCCGACCGGCGGCATTTCGAGCAGATCGTGGTCAACCTCGTGGTGAACGCGCGCGACGCCATGCCCTCGGGCGGCAGGATCCGGGTCGAGACCGAGGCCGTCACCCTGGCGCAACCCTTGCAGCGCGACCGTGCCACGGTGCCGGCGGGCGACTGGTCGGTGATCAGGGTCGCCGACACCGGCACCGGCATGACGCCCGAGGTCAAGGCCCGCATCTTCGAGCCCTTCTTCACCACCAAGCGGCCTGGGGAGGGTACCGGGCTCGGCCTGGCCAACGTCTACGGCATCGTGAAGCAGTCGGGCGGCTTCATCTTCGTCGACAGCACTCCCGGCGAGGGCACCCGGTTCACGCTCTACTTTCCCATCCACCTCGGCGAGGATCAGCGCCGCCCCGAAACGCCCGCGGAATCGGCGCCGGCGCGTGCGGGGCAGGGCGTGGTGCTGTTGGTCGAGGATGAGGCGCCCGTGCGCACCTTCGCCTCGCGCGCGCTCCGCATGCGCGGCTATACCGTGATCGAAGCGGCCAGCGCCGAGGATGCGCTGAAGAGGCTGGACGACCCCGCGCTGGAGGTCGATGTCTTCGTCACCGACGTGGTGATGCCGGGCATGGACGGGCCAAGCTGGGTGCGCAAGGCGCTGGAAGCACGGCCCAATGTGCGGGTGATCTTTGTCTCGGGCTATGCCGAGGACAGCTTGGCCGAGGACCAGCTGCGCATCCCCAACTCGGTCTTCCTGCCCAAGCCATTTTCGCTGAATGACCTTACGGCGACAGTGCACCGGCAGTTGCACTGAAGCCAGGGGCCGCAGACCACGCCAGACTTGGTCGGGTGCCACACGTTCGGACATGCGCAGGGCCGGGGGCCGGGAGAAGGCAGAAGCGGGGTAGGCCGGGGCTGGGGGGCCCTCGCGCGGCGGGACCGTGGCCGGGACAATGAGAAACCGCAACCAAGGGGAACAGGGACCAACAGGAGCCGGGACCGGGAAGAACCGGGACCGGGAAGAATCTGGGCCATCGGGAGCCGGGACCGGGAAAACCGCAGCCGGGCGAGACGAGGTGCGGCGGAAGACGGGCATTGCCGGTTCGCGGGCAACCGGCAAGGGTGCCGGTAGACTTCAGGCGCCGGGGATCCCGGCGTACAGCGTGAAATCCGCCGCCGCCTCGCGCTCCAGCAGCGCGCGGCTGCGGTCGCTGAGCGTGAGGTCGCCCGTTGGCGAGACGTTCAGACGCGGCAGGGTGATCGCGCAGTCCAGCTGGTCCTCGAGGAAGGTCACGAAATCCCCGATCCGTTCATAGCGGAACAGCCGGTCCACGCCCTTGTCCCTGTGGCCCTTCAGGAACCGGCTCTGTCGGCCGACATCGGCAAAGGGCGGCGGATCCTCGCGGCACCAGGCCTGCACGAATTCATCGAAGGTCACGTCGTTGGTGCGGTTGCGTGCCTCTACGCCGTCGCCGCGCCGGCGATAGCGATACCAGCTGCCGAGCCAACTCACCGGCTCGCGCATCATGGCGGTGACGGTGAACTCCGAACCCGACGCCGCCTCCAGATAGGGCCCGATGAAACGGTGGTACCGATGCGCATTGGTATGCTTCAGGACCGGCGGTCGCTCGACGGTCAGCGCCGCAAGCGGCTGCAGGGCCGATTCGATGGCGGTCGAGCCGGTCTTCGGCGTGGCAAGAAAGACGAGGCGCTGGTCAAAGAACACGAGCATCGGACACTCCGGCAAGGCCCGCCCGATACAACGGCGGCGCGTAACTGTCCATTAACCTCATTCCCGCAGTATCGACGCGAATACGGTTGAAATGTTCCTGTTTTACCCTCATAAGATCGGGAACACTTGGAGAACATGACCAAGATTGCCGCGGCAAGGCGGCTGTGAAATAAGGAGCGGCAGAATGACGGCGAACCTCCTCGACCTGAAGGACCGGCGCGACATGGACAAGCAGAAGGCGCTAGAAAGCGCGCTCCAGCAGATCGAACGGCAGTTCGGCAAGGGCTCGATCATGAAGCTGGGCAAGCACAGCCCGGCGATCGAGATCGAGTCGACCTCGACCGGCTCGCTCGGCCTCGACATCGCGCTTGGCATCGGCGGCCTGCCCAAGGGCCGCATCATCGAGATTTACGGGCCGGAAAGCTCGGGCAAGACCACGCTGACGCTGCACGTCGTGGCCGAAGAGCAGAAGAAGGGCGGCGTCTGCGCCTTCGTCGATGCCGAACATGCGCTCGACCCGCAATATGCCAAGAAACTGGGCGTCGACCTGGACGAGCTTCTGATCAGCCAGCCCGATACCGGCGAACAGGCGCTGGAAATCGTCGACACGCTGGTGCGCTCGGGCGCCGTCAGCCTTGTCGTGATCGACTCGGTCGCGGCCCTGACCCCCAAGTCGGAGATCGAAGGCGACATGGGCGACATGCAGATGGGCAGCCAGGCCCGCCTGATGAGCCAGGCGATGCGCAAGCTGACCGCCTCGATCTTGCCCGCCATTTCGGGGTTCGCTTTAAGGAACGCCTTGGCGTTCTCGCGGCCCTGGCCGATGCGCTGGCTGTCATAGGAGAACCATGAGCCCGACTTCTCGACCACGCCCGCCTTGACGCCGAGATCGATGATCTCGCCCATCTTGGACACGCCCTCGCCGTACATGATGTCGAACTCGACCTGCTTGAACGGCGGCGCCAGCTTGTTCTTGACCACCTTGACGCGGGTCTGGTTGCCGACGACCTCCTCGCGGTCCTTGATCGCGCCGATGCGGCGGATGTCGAGCCGCACCGAGGCGTAGAATTTGAGCGCGTTGCCGCCGCTCGTCGTCTCCGGCGAGCCGTACATCACGCCGATCTTCATGCGGATCTGGTTGATGAAGATCACCATCGTATTGGAGCGGTTGATCGAGGCGGTAAGCTTGCGCAAGGCCTGAGACATGAGCCGCGCCTGCAGCCCCGGCTGGCTGTCGCCCATCTCGCCTTCGAGTTCGGCGCGCGGCACGAGGGCGGCGACCGAATCGATGACGAGGATGTCGACCGCGCCGGAGCGCACCAGCGTATCGGCGATTTCGAGCGCCTGCTCGCCGGCGTCGGGCTGGGAGATCAAGAGGTCGTCGACATTGACGCCGAGCTTGCGCGCATAGATGGGGTCGAGCGCGTGTTCGGCGTCGATGAAGGCGCAGGTGCCGCCCTTTTTCTGCGCCTCGGCGAGGCAGTGCAGCGCGAGCGTGGTCTTGCCGGAGGATTCCGGGCCGTAGATTTCGACCACGCGCCCGCGCGGCAGCCCGCCGATGCCGAGCGCGATGTCGAGGCCGAGCGAGCCGGTCGGGATGGTGTCGACGTCCATGGATTTCGGGTTCTTGCCCAATCGCATGATCGAGCCCTTGCCGAAATTGCGCTCGATCTGCGACAGCGCCGCATCGAGCGCCTTCGTCTTGTCCATGGATTGTCCTTCGATGACACGCAGCGCCGCCTGGGCCATTTGCCTCTCCATATGCCGGATTCGGGGAACGGACAAAACCAATTGCGCCCGGCCCGCCGAATTACCGCCGAAATTGCCGCCGAATGGCGACGGCTATGTGTGTACACGATTTGTTCGATGTTCGCAATATGTTCTTTTTGCTTGCCACTCGCCGGGCGCTACCTTAGTAGCGCCCGGCACCTGTTAAAGCTGGGTGAGGTTTGGAGCTAGTGGCAAAATGCTGGAGATCAACGCGGAGAGATTTGTTTCAGCGATTGACGCACTAGCTACTCTCGGCCAGGCAATTCATCACTCCGTCGAGCAAAGGGCCGACCGAGGGGCAGATGCCGTTCTTGGAGTTTTGCAGAGCGACCGCGACCATGCTCGGGCTCTGCTGGAGAGGTGGTCCCACTTCCTGAGACAGCCGGCTAAGGTGGATTCGCCGATGCGGAGGACGATCCACCATGAGGACGCGGAGACGGTTTTCGGCTGAGTTCAAAGCCAAGGTCGCGCTGGAGGCAATCAAGGGCCACGAGAC
>JBGSNJ010000002.1:0-18620 GCA_041739715.1 Aestuariivirga sp. | reverse complement strand
TGGGCACCATTTTTCCTTTTGAAACCAATCTGATAGACCTGCCATCGCAGAGCGTTGACTGAATAATCGAGACGATAGGTTTCCCTCTCGAAATCATGAGTGGCCGCGACCAACGCCCTGACCGTTGGCTGCATCAAGATGCGGCCCACCCACGAGGACCTCTCGCATCACATGGCCGGATATGTCGACACGACCAAAGAAGCCTTTGCTGTCTTTGGACGCGAAAGCTTCCCCGCTTTCTCGCGTTTCGGTGGCCACGTCGTCTGGCGGGGGCGCCTCGAGCTGATGCTGATCGGTCCCCGGGATGCGGCGTAGGATGCATGCTTCGTTGCCGAGTATCTTTCGGTAGCAGCCTTCGTCGAAATGCTCCGCGGTCCAGTCTATCGTGAGGCCGCGAAGCACCGCCAGGCTGCTGTGCTGGATTCGCGACGTGTCCGCCTGATGCCCTCAGCGGCGGGAATTGGCTTCCTTGCGCAATGAAGCGTCAATCTTCATATGCTGCGGCTGCATGAGGCTGTTCAGTTTCATCTGAATTGATGAGTGGCGAGGCGTGACCTTCTGCAGCACCGCCAAGTCATCAAGCCATCGTTTCGCACGGGCCGGTCAAAGTCCTGGACGTGCGGCCAAGACCGGTTGCTTCCTGATGGGACGAGGCCATGACACGTCGCCGCGTTCAATCCGTAAGCAGGCCTGACCCAATCGTTGATCGGGGCCTGCCATGGTATTGCCGCGCAACACTGATACCTGTGAGTCTTCGAGAATCAGGAGGCTGTTCCGATGGACGATATCACCTCGAACCGGCACGCCGGTGTGGTCATCATCAGCCTTGCCATTGTGATCCTCGGGCTGATGTCAACGCTGTTCGGATAAGGCGACCCGATACAGCCCGAGATTCTGCCCTCGGCAGGTGAGGCGGATGAAGCGGCGCCGGGGCTCGTGGCCGCTTCTGCGCTCCTGCACCAAATCGGCCTGATACATGTTCCGGTTGATTGCGGGACCGCCTCAATGCTCTAGGCTGAAGTCCGCCGTGAAGTGCCGCTTGAAGCAAAAGCCGGCGGCATGCTTTCCCGGCAAAGGCCGCTCGCTTTCAGTGGCCATGGGAGGACGGGATGCCAAAGTACATGTGGACTGGCAGCTACACAGCGGAAGGGTCGAAGGGCCTTATTGCCAAGGGCGGATCTTCGCGCAAGGCGGCCGTCGAACAATTGCTCAAGTCGGTAGGGGGCAAACTCGAATGCATCTACTTCTCCTTCGGGTCGGATGACGTTGTGATCATTGTCGATGCTCCCGACAATGTAAGCGCGGCCGCAGTTGGCCTGACTGTGGCGGCCTCAGGGGCCGTGAAAGGCAAGCTGACGGTGCTGCTGACGCCGGAGGAGATCGATCAGGCAGCCAAGAAGTCCCCGGCCTACCAGCCTCCTGGAAGCTAGGACGACGACGTCACGGGGTATCGGTGCGATCAGTTTCCTGCATCGCAGGTGCTGTGTCTCCGAAGCTGCAGTGCGCTAGCGCAGCGATCAGCCAGAGCAAGGGGTATTGCAAGGAGCAGGACCAGGACATCAGTGAACAGAATCAACCGTCCGAAGCGCGTCGTTCGTTGATCTCCAGGCCCATTCACGCGTTCCCGGTCGCGTCACCGATCAAACCCGCCTGCCTGCGGTTGTCCCGCCGTCGACCACGATCAGATTGCCGGTCGCGAAACTGCAGTCGGAGGAAGCTGCATAGACGATTGCGCCCGCAATCTCATCCGGCGAGGCGACCCTCTCCAGCAGCGGACCGCTGGCCCATGACCGCCGGGCTGCTTCGGGATCGGGCTCGCTTGCCACTGCCGATCGCATCATGTCGGTGTCGACCGGGCCCGGGCAGACACAAAGCACCCGCACATCGCTCGAGAGTTCCACGGCCAGTGCGCGCGTCAGGCCGATCAGGGCGCCCTTGGAGGCGCAATAGACCGCATTTTGACTGTATCCCAGAAGGCCTGCATCGGAGCTGACATTCACGATGACTCCACGTTTGCGACGGAGGCCGGGGAGAAGCCCGCGCGCCAGCCTCCAGGGCGCCGTGACGTTGACTTCCATGACACGATGCCAGAGGTCCTCGCCCGACGCTTCGACCGTTGCGGTCTCGAGTACCCCGGCACAGTTGACCAGAACATCGATGTCCCCGCAGGTCTTGATCAGGCGATCGCAGGCCTGGCGATCGGCAAGATCGCCGGAGAACCCCGTCACGGCTGGGCCTTCTACGACTGAAAGATCCGCGACAGCGACCTGTACTGCCAGCGCCTCTCGGCCGTGGATCAGCACCGTGGCGCCTTCGGCGATGAAGCGTCGCGCGGCGGCATGTCCGATGCCTCGTGTCGAGCCGGTGATCAGGATCCTCTTGCCCGTGAGCCCCTTCATGTCACAGACGCCCTGCCGTGCTGCCGCCATCAATGGCCACGGCCGCTCCCGTCATGTAGGCGGCCGCCGGGGAAGCGAGACAGAGGACGAAGCTCGCAATCTCGGCGGGACTGGCCAGGCGCCCCAGCGGATGATAGGCGCGAAACCCGGCGTAGTAGGATTCCGGATCGCCGCTGTCGCGCGCGCAGTCCTGCATGAGTTCGGTATCCATGGTGCCGGGGCAGAGCGCATTGACCCGGATGTTCCGTGGCGCGAACTCGATTGCCATGGCCCGCGTCATGGCCACCAGCCCATGCTTGGCGGTCACATAGGCGACATTCTTCGCGATCGCATGCAGCCCGAGCTCCGAGGCGATATTGATCACCGTGCCTTGTGACTGCTGCAGAAGCGGCAGGGCGGATCGCACCATCAAGAAGGGCGCCATCAGATTGATGGCCAGATGGCTATCCCAGTGCGTATCGTCGGTTTCCTCGATCGCGCGCTCGACGTTCACTGCTGCGTTGTTGATCAACACATCGAGGTGGCCCGCCCTTCGCGCGACGTCCATGATGGTGTCGATCTCTGCCGGGACAGCCAGATCGCCGGGCGCTGCCAGCGCGCTGCCAGGGCCCAGCCGTTCGATGGCCAGACCCACCTGTTCCGCTGTCCGGTCATTCACGATGACGGTGGCGCCGGCGGCAAGGAAGGCCTTGCTGATGGCGAAGCCCAGGCCGCGCGCCGCACCGGTGACGAGAACTGTCTTTCCGACATAGTCGAAATGGATCATGGGCTATCGCCTGTAGTCCAGTAGCCTCAGAGCCAGCACAGTGGACCCGATGCTGAGGCCGAGCAAGAGCGTGGCGATCGCGTTGATCGTTGGATCGAGCGAAGTGCGGACCATGCCCCAGACCAGCGTCGGCAGGGTGTTGCCGCTGCCGATCGTGAAGAAGGTGATGACGAAGTCATCAAGCGACAGGGCAAGCGCGATCAACGCTGCACCAACCACGGAAGGACGAATGATCGGCAGGGTTATGGTTGCAAAGGCGGTCAGCGGCGAGGCACCCAGATCCCGCGCGCTCTCGACCAGCGACCAGTCGAAGTTCGACAGCCTCGCATAGAGGATGGCAACGACAAAGGGGACGATGACCACCAATTGCCCCAGGATCACCGTGGGCAGTCCGAGGGGCAGGGACAGGATGCGTACGAAGAAGGACAGCAACGCGATTCCGATAATCAGCGCAGGCAGCATCATTGGGATTGCCAGTATGTCGAGCAGCAGCATCGCTGCACGGCCTTGCAGTTTCGAGAGGCCCATTGCGGCCAGCACGCCAACCATGACCGACAGAACTGCCACCGCTGCCGCAATGATGAGGCTGTCGGTCAGGGCCGGCCAGAAGCTGTCATTGGCGAAGAGCCTGGCGTACCAGTCAAGCGTGAAGCCGGTCAGCGGAAAGCTGGTCAACGCCGCAGCATTGAAACTGAAGACAATGACCAGCGCAAGCGGCAGGAGCATGAAGGTCACGACCGCTGCAATGAATGCGGACCAGGCAGCCGTTGCAATGGCGGAGGCCTTCATGGCCGGAGCAGCCGCCGCAGCAGCGTCCGGCAAAGAATCATGAGGGCGAGCGAGGCCGCAAGCAGGGTGAAGGACATGGCACTGCCTTTGGGCCAGTTGAAGCCGAAGGAGAATTGGGTCTCGATGAAGTGCCCCATCATGGAGGCGCCGCCGCCCACGAAGCGCGGCGTGACATAGTCACCGACCGAGATCAGGAATGAGAGCAGGAAAGCAACGCCCAGGCCGCGCTCGCAAAGCGGCAGAACGACATCACGGCTCACCTGCAGCGATGATGCACCAAGGTCGCTTGCCGCTTCGATCAGATCGTCAGGGATCGTGCGCAGGCTGCCGTAGATCGGCAGAATGGCGAAGGGCAGAAGAAAATAGGTCAGCGTCACTACGATGGCACCGTGCGAGTAGATCAGGATTTCGAGCGGTTCCTGGATTGCACCGGTCCACATCAGGAACCCGTTGATGATGCCGTCACGGCCCAGAATGCTCTTCCAGGCATAGATCTTGACAAGGTAGCCGCCGAACAGCGCGATGAGCGTGATGAACAGAAGCATGTCGCCATATCGCCCGGCGCGAAACCGAATGGCATAGGCAAAGAGAAATGCCAGCGTCGTGGTCGTAACGGCGATGATCAGCCCCATGCCGAGGGTGATGAGGAGGACGTCGCCATATTCCCTGATGGTTGCGACATAGTTCTGCAAGGTGAAGTCGGGGCGCATGATGCGCGCCCGGACAGACCAGAAGCTGAAAACCAGAAAGCTGAAGAGCGGCAGAGCGAAGAGGACGATCCAGAGGATTGCGGCAGGCGCCAGAAGCGGCGCCTGCGCAAGCCGTGGACGGCCGGACAAGGGCAGTCTGTTCAAGTCCGCGGCTAGGCCTTCTGCAGCCTGGCGTATTCCGTCAGGAAGTCGTCATAGCTTGCCGTCGTGCCATCGAACTCGGATGGCGGCACCGGCTGCAGGCGGGCCTTGGTCATGAAACCATCGATGTCGCCGTAGTTGTAGGACTGCACCAGGTCCGGCGGCAGCAGCGGGACCGCCTTGAGATTGGTGATGCCGGCGCTCTGTTCCGTCGCGAAGACCTTCTGCGGCTCTGGCGAGATCACGTGATTGATCATCTTGTAGGATAGATCCTGGTGCGGCGCGTCCTTGGGAATGCAGAGGCAGTCCATGAACATGCCAGTGCCCTCCTTGGGGATGACGTACTTGATCTCCTTGCCCTTGCCCTTGGCCCAGACGGCCACGGCCTCCCAGCCAATGGCGCTCACGGCAACCTCATTGCGCGCGAAGGCATCGGCCATGTCGCCATAGGTGGCGAAGAAGGCCCGGGCATGGTTCTTCTTGATGTCGATCATCTCGTCGATGACCTTGGCGAGTTCCTCGCGGGTCAGCAAGGTGCCCATCGGCTTTCCGGTCACGACCGTGCCCCAGACGAGAAGATTGCCAAGCGGGTCATCGACCATGGCAACCTTGCCCTTGTATTCCGGCTTCTTGATGTCGAGCCAGCTTTCCGGCACTGCGGAGACGGCCGCCGGATCATACATGAGCGGCAGGGATCCCCAGTTCCACGGCACGCCATAAAGTTGATCCTGGAAGCGGATGGACTGCTGCGCATTGAACTGCGGTATGAGATCGCCGAACTGCGCGACCTTCGACGGATCGATCGGCTCCAGCAATCCGCCTTCGGCCATGATCGGCAGGTAGCCAAAATACATGGTGATGAGATCGGTCTTGCCGATGCCGCCGGCCTGCAGCTTGGTGATGATCTCTTCGTTCGAAGCCACGAAGGTCGGCTGGAAATCAATATCATTCTCGGCGAGGAAGTTGCCCGACTTGATGGGTGTCTCGTAACCCTGCCAGCCCATCCATGTCATGGTGGTCGAAGCCGCGGCCGGCCGGGTCTGGAGGCCAAGTCCCGCGATGGCACCCAGGGCTGCAGCGCCTCCCATCAGGCCGCGTCGGGTGATCGCCGAGCGGCGGGACAATTCTGCCATTGCTTGTAGATCGGTCGGTCGGCTGGTCATCGCTGTGTTCCTCCCAGGCGCTGCCTCAGTAAAACCGCAAGTCCTCATCGCCGCGGTCTTCTGCCGGACCGGGTCTGAGCCTGCCGGCCAACTAAATCATTGCGCGAAACAGCGGTCAATCCGCGCGCAGATCAAATTCAGGTTCGACAAGACCGCGAATGCCCATGTCGCAGGCGAAGAGGGCGCCGTCGGCATGGGATGTGCCGGCTACCCCTTGAGCCGAAGGGTCCTCGCCTGACGTCACAAAGAGGGTTGTCATCGACGGGCCGCCGAAGGCACAACTGGTAACGTTGGCTGCCGGCACCGCATAGCTGGCACAAAGTGAGCCGTCTGGCGACAGCCGGACAATGCGGCCCGCCCCATAGAGGGCACACCACAGGCAGCCCTCGGCGTCAACGGTGAGACCGTCCGGCAGGCCGGTTTCTCCGCCAAGATCCGCGAAAACGCGGCGGTTTCTCAGATGAGGGACCCGTGAATCGACGTCATAGGCAATGATGCGCTTGCCCATGGTATCGCTGAAGTAGAGGATGCTGCCGTCCGGCGAGAAGGCCGGCCCGTTGCACACCGTGTAGCCGCTGTCGGCGACGTGGACATTTCCCGCGGCATCGATGCAATAGAGAATGCCGCGCGGTTCCCTTTCCTTGACGTCAAATGTTCCAATCCAGAGGCGCCCCTGCCGATCGACCTTGCTGTCATTGTAGGCAACGCCCTCGCGGCCCTGGTTGGGATCCGCGACATCACGAAGCCCACCACTGACGGGGTTGAAGAGCTTGATGCCGGTATTGAGGGCCAGGAGTAACGTCCCGCCTGCGGCGAAGACGACCGAACCGAGGATTGAGGAGTCGGAGAATGTCCAGCTCTTGACGCGAGCGCCATTCCCCAGTCGGCGCAGCGTCGGTCCATACCAGTCAACCCAGTAGATCGCCTGCTCGGCCGGGTGCCACATGGCACTTTCGCCGAGCTTGTCATGTTCCTGCGCGAGGATGGTCCAGCGGTGCGGGGTCACTTCGATTCCATCAGTTTGCGTCTCGCAAGCCTAATGGTGTGGATAGGGGGCTTTCAAGAGGCCTGCAATGGTCCGCCAGAATCACGGTTCGAAGACCCCGAACCTGGACTCCCACGGAACCGGCCCGCTCGCGTCTGGCCGTACCCATCTCGAACTGGACCGGATTCCAGGTCTGGCTCCAAGTTCGGAACGAGACCACAGTACTGTCATCGCCCTGGTTCTCCAGAAAGTGGCAAAACGACCGGGACACCCCTACATTCGCCAAGCACACGGAATTGGAGTCAGCATGGACAAGCCAGTCATCGACAAAAGCAGATTGCCCAGCCGCCACGTCAGCGTTGGGCCCGAACGCGCTCCGCACCGGTCCTACTACTACGCCATGGGGCTGACCGCGCAGCAGATTGGGCAGCCCTTTGTCGGCGTCGCCTCCTGCTGGAACGAAGCCGCACCCTGCAACATCGCCCTGATGCGGCAGGCCCAGGCGGTGAAGAAAGGCGTGGCCGCGGCTGCCGGCACACCGCGCGAATTCTGCACGATCACGGTGACGGATGGCATCGCCATGGGCCACCAGGGCATGAAGGCCTCGCTGGTCTCGCGCGATGTCATCGCCGACTCCGTCGAACTCACGATGCGCGGGCATTGCTACGATGCGCTGGTCGGGCTTGCCGGTTGCGACAAGTCCCTGCCCGGGATGATGATGGCCATGGTGCGGCTCAACGTCCCCTCTGTCTTCATCTACGGCGGCTCGATTCTGCCCGGTACCTTCAAGGGCCAGCCGGTGACCATCCAGGACGTCTTCGAGGCCGTCGGCAAGCATTCGGTGGGCGCCATGTCCGATGACGACCTGCTTGAACTGGAACAGAAGGCCTGCCCCTCGGCGGGCTCCTGCGGCGCACAGTTCACGGCGAACACCATGGCCACCGTGGCCGAGGCGATCGGGCTGGCGCTGCCCTATTCCTGCGGCGCGCCGGCGCCCTATGAGGTCCGCGATACCTTCTGCTTCACCGCGGGCGAGAAGGTGATGGAACTGCTCGCGCGCAACATCAGGCCGCGCGACATCGTCACCCGCAAGGCCCTGGAGAACGCAGCAACCGTCGTCGCCGCCTCGGGCGGATCGACCAATGCGGCACTGCATCTTCCCGCCATCGCGCACGAGGCGGGCATCTCGTTCGATCTCTTCGACGTGGCGGAGATCTTCAGGCGGACACCCTACATTGCCGACCTGAAGCCCGGTGGCCGCTACGTAGCCAAGGATCTCTTCGAAGTCGGCGGCATTCCATTGCTCATGAAGACCTTGCTTGATCACGGCTACCTGCATGGCGACTGCTTGACGGTGACGGGAAGAACCATGGCCGAGAACATGGCGAGCGTGAAATGGAATCCCGGTCAGGACGTCATCCGTCCGGCGGATCGGCCCTTCACGAAGACGGGTGGCGTCGTGGGGCTCAAGGGCAATCTCGCGCCGGAAGGCGCCATCGTGAAGGTCGCTGGCATGAAGACTCTTCGCTTCTCTGGTCCTGCGCGATGCTTCGATACGGAGGAAGCATGTTTCGAGGCGGTATCGAAACGCAAGTACAAGGAGGGCGAAGTGCTCGTCATCCGCTATGAGGGACCGCGCGGCGGTCCCGGCATGCGCGAGATGCTGGCGACCACTGCCGCCATCTACGGGCAGGGCATGGGCGACAAGGTGGCACTGATCACCGACGGCCGTTTCTCGGGCGCCACGCGCGGATTCTGCATCGGCCATGTCGGACCGGAGGCGCAGCTGGGTGGGCCGATCGGCCTGCTTCATGACGGCGACGTCATTTCCATCGACGCGGAAGCCGGCACGCTGGATTGCAATGTCAGCGAGGCCGAGTTCGCGCAGCGCCGTGCCAGCTGGCAGCCGCGTGCCCATGGTTACAACTCGGGCACGCTCTGGAAATATGCCCAACAGGTAGGCCCCGCCTTCTCTGGTGCCGTGACGCATCCCGGCGGCGCGGCCGAAGGCATGGCATACGCGGACATTTGAATGTGGTCAGCCCCCTTCGAGGACCGGTCTGAGAGCGAGTAGCTGGGCGGCCTCGCCGCCGCCTCAGGAGTCCTCGCCGGGAAAGCTGCCCCTCGCGCCAGACTTTCCAGCGAGTGCCCTGCGCAGGCTGTGCATCTGGTCGATCAGGTTCAAGATGACGCCGATACCCTCGTCGTTGACGCCGAGGTCCTTCTTCAGATCGAGGATCAGCTGGGCACGGGCGACATCCGCCTCGGTGAAGGTGACGTCAGGCTCGCTGACCTGTGGCACAAGCCATTCCTCCTCGATCCAAACCTGCAAGGTTTCCTGATCGAGGTGGGAGCGGTAAAGAAACTCCATCTTGCTGATGATCATGGCTACATGTCCCGGCGCGGATTGTCGTTCGGGCCTGGAGCCCATTTCGAGAGGAACGCGTTGAGTTCGGCATTGGGTTCGCTTGGCAGCATGACCTTGAGCTTCACCAGCTGGTCACCGTTGCCGCCGCCGCGGCGCGGTGCGCCCTTGCCCTTGAGCCGCAAAGTGGTTCCGCTGTTCGATCCCTTGGGAATTGTCATCATGACCGAGCCGCTTGGCGTGGGCACGCGGACGCTGCTGCCCAGTGCGGCTTCCTGGATGGTGACCGGAAGGTCGAGGAGAATATCGTCGCCCTGCAAGGTAAAATGGCGGTGTGGCTTGACCTCGATCTCGACCAGCGCGTCGCCGGGCGGCCCTTCGCCCCGCGAGGGGGCGCCCTTGCCGCGCAGGCGGAGGACCTGTCCTTCGCGCACGCCCGGCGGAATATTGACGTCGATCGATCCGCCATCGGGGAGGGTCAGCCGGCGGTTGGCGCCATTGATGGCGTCGAGGAAGTCCACCGCAAGCCGATAGTGAACATCTGTACCTGGCGCCTGGCGGGCCTGACGGGCCTGACGCCTGAGCAGCTCGGCCAGGAAATCGTCGTTCTGTGCGAAGTCGGCAAATCCTGACGGGTTCTCGTATGGGCTTCCACTGGCCGCCGCCGACGCATAGTCGCGATAGTAACGTTCGCGCGGGCGCTCTGCACCCGAGGCATCGATCTCGCCGGCATCGAAGCGGCGGCGCTTCTCGGGATCAGACAACAAGTCATAGGCTCCAGCCACCTGCTTGAAGCGCTCCTCCGCCGTCTTGTCGCCGGGATTGAGATCGGGGTGCAGCTTCTTCGCCAGCTTGCGGTAGGCTTTCTGGAGTTCATCGGACGAAGCGCCGCGCGCCACCCCAAGAATCTCGTAAGGGTCCTTCACTGTCGTTCCTTCTGGCAGGCCGGTGGGTTTGCTCTAAAGACTACTTTGAAAGGCACGAAAGTAAAGTACGGCGGGCATGCATGGCACTAGCGCTCGGCATGCGCCTTGCGGCCACCACGGCTCAGCTTTTCGATCGGCGCCGTTTCGAGCAGCCGGCGCGACAGGTCGACGGATCGTCGCGCCAGTTCCGCCGCGCCCTCGTGCAGTTCCCTGGAATTTCTGACCATCGTGACGTTGTTCTCCATGTCCTCGGCCGACCAGCCGCGGCTGTGTGCGATATAGGGGAAGGGCGGGAACTGGAAACCCAACTCGGCGAAAAATCCGAGCATCTGGCCGGCGACGCCCTGGATATTGTCCTGGCCGCCGACGATGATGAAGCCCGCTACCTTGTTGCGGATCAGCACGCGGTTGTGGGTGGTGATCTGATTCTGGATGCAGTTCAGCCGCTCGGCCATCTTGAAGTAGAGCGAACTGGCCTGTCCCCAGCGGATGGGCGTGGCAATCAGGATCACATCGGCCCAGTGCACAAGAGCCTCGTAGACGGGGGTCAGCTCGTCGTCCGAGCGCATCTGCGTGATCGAGCAGGGCCAGGTGCAGGCCCGCGCGGCTTTCGAGTAGTAGCCTTCGCAGGCATGAAACTTGAGGTCGTTCAGCCTGATCATCTGGGTCTCGCATCCTTCGGCCTTGGCGCCCGCAAGAGCGGAGCCGAGCAGGTCGTCCGATCCGGAGTAGCGTGGCGCGCGGCCGTCCATGGCGGTGGTCGAAATGCCCGCCACGCGAATTGCGCCCTCGGCACGAACCACCGGCCGGGCCAGGGGAATGGGATCGTGCGGAAGCCGGTTGCGTGAGGTGCCGGCGCCCGTGTTGACCAGCACGCGGCCGCTTTCCACCTTCACCGGATAGCTGGGAACCTTGTCGTTCTCGAAGCCGGGCTCGCCAAGCCCGGTGATGCGGTTAAAGCGCCACTGATGCCAGGGGCACACCAGATAGTCGCCCTGCAGCGTGCCTTCGCCGAGCGGGCCACCGACATGATTGCAGGCATTGTGAACGGCGCCGAACAGGCCGTTGACGCAGGTGAGCGCGATCTCCGTGTTGCCGGCGCGGCAGCGACGAACAGATTGCGATGCGAGCTCCGCCGCTTCGCCAATGTCAATCCAATCCTTGTCCATGGGGTCTTGCTCTCCTGCATGAGAATCGCCAGAGCGAAGTATTGGCGGAAACGGCAACAGATGGGAACCGCGGCTTCGCCGCCTCGTCTTTTCGATGACAGGTCAAGCACATGTTGCAAAGCAGCGAGAAGGCTTCGCGGGAATTGTTGGAAGGCATCCGCGGGATGCTTGCCAAGTGCGCCAGGAATGCATACGGTATTGTCAAAGCTGCACCCAAGACAGCGAAGGTTGCTGCGCAAGTCATGCAATCGAGAGACTGGGGGGCGCTCATGGGCGAGGCACACAATCTGTCTTCACTACGGGGGGCCGCAGCAAACGCGCGGCTGCGGCTTGGTGTCAGAGTTGAACCTCCCATCCCGCTGGATGTCGAAGACGTCCGCGAACGGGAAGTCCGGCTGGCGGCACTTGCGGCTGAAGAGGTCATCCCTCGCCTGCTCGCCATTCACAATCAGATCATCGTGCCGGTGGATCATGATCGCCTTCACGCGGGTTCGATCGAAATCGAAGAGCTCTCGCGGCTGGTGCTAAGGCCCGATGGGCCGGAGGCGCTCGACTACATACAGTTTCTCCGGGATCGCGGGCTGTCGCTCGATCAGCTCCATGAGGAACTTCTCGAGCCGACGGCCCGGCATCTTGGAGAGCTGTGGGAGGCCGACCGCATCGACTTCGTCGATGTGGCCGTGGGTGTCTCGAAGCTGCAACGCATGGTGCACTACTTTGCGCGGCTTGATGCCATTCCACCCTATGATGACCGGCTCAAGGCGCTGATCACCACCACACCCGGCGATAGCCACAGCTTCGGCAATGCGATCGTCCAGAAATTCCTGCGGGCCAGCGGGTGGCACGTCTGCGCCTGTTCTGCGCCCGGCCCTGATGAACTGGCCAGTCTCGTCGCGGACGAGTGGTTCGGTGTCGTGGGGTTCTCGGTCAGTGCCGATCAGCACCTCGATGCACTGGCATCCGCCATCCGGCGCGTGCGCGAGGTTTCCCTCAATCGCACCATCGGCATCATGGTCGGCGGACCATGCTTCGAGAGTCATGACGAGCGCGTTTCGATGGTCGGGGCCGATGGCACCGCACGGAACGGGCCTGCGGCGGCGATCCTGGCAAAAAAGCTGCTCGTGCGGAGCCTGCCATTTACCGACGTTCCGTCTTCACCCCTGCATCCGCCGTTCGATACCCCGACCTGAGCAATGCCGCAGGCGGCGCAGCCGCGGGTCAGCGCCGCCCGTCATAGGGGCTGTTGCAGCGATACTTCTTCTTGCCTTTTCCAATGAAGGTGTCGGTCTTGACATTGTAGGTCTTGTAACGCGCCTTGCACCACTTGATGTGCTTGCTGTTCGACGTCCGGACTCTCTTTGCCGGCACATCATAGTCGTCGTCGCCGAAACAGTCATAGGGCAGGGCACCGTATCCCCAGCCGCAGTATCCCCAGTTGAAGTAGCCGGGATAGTAGTAATAGGGCCGTGCGCGCCAATACCTCGGATAATGCTTCTTGTGATTGTTCCAATGGCCATGATGGCCGTGCCAATTGCCGGCATGGCCTTTGCGACGGATCCAGCGCTTTCGGTAGGCGGACCTACCGCCGTAGCTCTTGTGGCCGCTGACGTGACTCGACCGGTTTGCCGCAAGCGTCACGCCCGAAGTGGCCTGACTTACCTGCTCCGATGATGGTGCAGGAAAGGCCTGGGATGGCCCTGCACCAAAGCCCAGCATTGCCATAAGCATGGGAACCGCAAGAAACCTGATGGACATACTCTAGCTCCGAATTCCGCACGCACCAGCTGGACCGTATTCACTTCGCTCTCATGGACGCGCATTTTGTCATAACAGAGTCCCTCATGTGAGCGATGACAACGCCGCATTTCGGAAACCCTGAATTCAGCGACAAGTTTAGCCGGGCGAATGGAACCCGGCGTTGCCATGGATCAAATCGCAAATACCCGCGGTATGGCGGGAGGGCGTGCCGCGACAACCCCTGCACGAAATTCCTCACTCCTGGCCCTGCAGATCAACCCGCAGATGCCTCGCCCCAATCGAGTTCGGCATAGACCGGCTGATGGTCGGAGGCATCGGCCGCCTCATCGATCCAGGCCCGGCGCACCCGTCCGGCCAGATCCGAAGTGAGCAGGATGTGATCGATCCGCTTGGCCTGCTCAATGTCGTTGGCCGGATAGGTGATTCCCTCGCTCTCCTTCTGGCCGGCGGCGGTGAGGGCATCGACGAAGAGACCATACTCCGGGATCCGCCCGTAATCCGGCCCCGCAGGTCCGGTGAGCAGGGCATACTCCGGCGAGCTGGGCATCATGTTGAAGTCGCCCAGCAGGATGGCGGGTTCCGGCATGGACGGCACCTCGTCCTTTTCAAGCGCAATCCAGTCGGCGCCAAACTCCGAGGCTGGAACGCCCGGACCGGTCACCGGGCCGCCCTGCCGCGGCGCATCGGCAATGATGTCGATGAGCATTCGGGTCTGAATCAGGCGCTGGCGTTCGGACAGATAGTTGAGATGCGTCACATAGAAGCGGAAGGCCCCGCCCGGATGTCCGATGACCGACTCGAGCAGAACGCTGCAGTCGTTCAAGTGACCATAGACGGGATACTTCGGCAGCGGAAAGGTTCTGGCGGACAGGATGGGCCAGCGCGAAATGATAAGAAGACCGTATTCGCGGCGGCGATTGGTCACGCGCCCGTCCGGCCCGCGGCGGCTGTCGTCGACGTCGACCGATGGCGCGAAGTATACGAACCTGTCGGGGAGGAGTTCGGACAGGCGACGAACCTGATCGGCATGTTCCATCTGGCGCCAATTGCGTTCGACCTCCTGCAGGCCGACGAGGTCGGCTTCGCCGATCGTCCGGGCGATCCTTTCGAGGTCCACCTGTCCGTCGCGGCCCTTGCCCCATTGAATGTTGTAGGTGGCGACAAGCATGCGGCGGTCCTCTCGACAAGCGTTTGCGATCGACAAGACTTATGTCATCATAACTATGCATAACAAGGCTCAAGAAACGCTGCCCGGCACGGTCGACGTGTCGGTGTGCAAGGCGGTCAGGCCCAGGGAGACAGGAAGATGACCTTACGCAAGTCCATGGCAGCGCTGCTGCTGGCCAGCGCATTCGCGCTCGTGGCGGCCGAAGCCCATGCCGAGAAGGTGTTCAAGCGTGCCAACGATCTGAGCTATGGCGGCAAGGAAAGCCTCGATCCGATCTCGCCGAACCGGTTCTACGAAGTCAACGACATGGTCTATTCGCGTTTGGTGCGCCAGGACGACAAGGGAGAACCCTCGCCGGAACTGGCGGTGTCATGGACGCCGAATGAATCGGCGACCGAATGGGTCTTGAAGCTGCAGGATGGCGTCAAGTTCCATGACGGCAGTGCCTTCGATGCGGCAGACGTGAAGTACACGCTGGAGCGGATCAAGGACCCGGCGCTTGAATCGCCCCTCGCTTCGGTCCTCGACTTCATCGACCGGGTCGACGTGGTCGATCCTGCCACCGCGAAGATCGTGCTGTCCAAGCCGCATTCCGGCCTGCCGCTGCTTCTGATGGACTATCGTGTGCGCATGATCCCCGAGGGCGCCGGCCCCGATATCGCCAAGACGGGGATCGGTACCGGGCCATTCAAGGTCGACAGCTATGATCCGGAAGGCCAGACCGTGCTGGTTGCCAATGAAGCCTATTGGGAAGGCAAGCCAAAGCTGGACAAGGTCACCTTTACCGCAATACCCGACAGCGAAGCTCGCAATCAGGCGATGCTTGGCGGCCAACTCAACTACAACACGCTGACCCTCGACCAGGTTCCCCAGTACAAGGACAATCCGAAGTTCGTCGTTCAGGACTTCCCGGCGGGCGGATGGTTCGGCCTGGTGTTCAGGGCCGATACGGCACCGTTCACCAATCCCAGGATCCGCAAGGCCATGCGCATTCCGGTGGACCGCGCCGAGATGGTGAAGCTGATGGTTGGCGAGGGCAACGGCGTCGTGGGGTGCGACCAGCCGGTCAAGGCGAATGATCCCTTCCGCGCGGAACTCGATTGCCCGCCGGATCCGGAGGGCGCGAAGAAGCTGCTGGCCGAAGCGGGCTATCCCGATGGCATCGACATCGAAGTGCATACTGCCGATCTCGAGCCCGGCATGGTGCAGTTCGCCGAAGTCTATCAGCAGCAGGTGGCGAAGGCCGGTATCCGCGTGAAGCTGACGCTCGCGCCGTCCGACGGATACTGGGACGATGTCTGGATGAAGGTTCCGGTGGCGATGACGTCGTGGAGCGCCCGGCCGGCGGACCAGATCCTCAACGAGGCCTATCGCACCGGCAGTTCCTGGAACGAAAGCTATTATTCGAATCCCGCCTATGATCAGATCCTCGACAAGGCGCGGGCGTCGCTCGACATCAACGAGGCACGCAAGCTCTACCAGGAAGCGCAGCGCATTCTCTTCGAGGAAGGAGCCACCTTCATTCCCTACCAGCAGAATGGACTGCGCGTCCTCACCGCGGATGTCAGCGGGGTCAAGCCGCTGGACGAAGACTTCATTCGTTGGCACCTCGTGGACATGGCAGGCGAATGATCGCCTGACCGGGGGGCAGCGGCGGTGTTCAGGCTGATCGTGGGACGGGCCGCAAGTTCCGTCGTGACGCTCGTGCTGATTTCGCTGGTCGTCTTCATCGGCCTCGAGTTGATGCCGGGCGATGCCTGCACCGCCTATCTCGGCCGGGACGGCAAGGGTGCCGTGCTGGAGTCCTGCCGCGAGCGCATGGGCCTGAACCGGCCGGCCAGCGAGCGGTTCCTCGAGTGGGGTGGCAAGATCCTCAGCGGCGACCTTGGCACCTCCATGCAGCGCGAGAGACCGATCACCGAGATCGTCGGCTGGCGCCTGCGCAATACGCTTGTGCTCTCTGCTGTGGCTGCGCTCGCTGGTATCCCGCTGGCAATCCTTCTTGGCGTGATGGCGGGATTGCGGCGCGATGGGCCGCTCGATCTCTTCATCTCCTCGGCCGCCATCGTCGCCATGACCATTCCGGAGTTCATTTCCGCCACGTTGCTGATCCTGATCTTTGCAGTGTCGCTGGGCTGGACTGCCGGCGTCGTCACCATCGGTTACAAGGCGCCTGTCCTCGATCTCGTTGCCGTGTCGGTTCTGCCGGCAGCCACGCTCACCCTGATCCTCGCGGCGCATATCATGCGCATGGTGCGGTCATCGGTCATCGACGTGCTCGAGAGCGACTATGTGCTGATGGCAAGGCTGAAGGGCGTCCCGTGGCGGCAAATCGTCTGGCACCATGTGGTGCCGAATTCGCTTCTGCCCGCCATCAGCGTGATCGGCCTCACCATCGCCTGGCTGCTGGGAGGCGTGGTCATCGTGGAAAGCGTATTCAACTATCCCGGACTGGGGCGCCTTGCGGTGGATGCGGTGGGCGACCGCGACCTGCCGCTGGTCCAGGCCATCGCGCTGCTCTTCGGCATCACCTATGTCGTCACCAATCTGGCTGCCGACCTGGTTGCGCTGCTTCTCAATCCCCGGTTGCGGACCTACCGGACATGATGTCGGTGCTTGCCACGCTCGCCGCCATCCTGCGGCGCCCGTCGGGTGCAGCCGGCCTGGCGATAGTGGTGCTCCATGTCCTCATCGCGATCCTTGCGCCACTGATCGTACCGCATGATCCGGCACTGCAGGATTCCGCCTCCATCCTGCAGGCGCCATCGACGGTGCACCTCTTCGGAACCGACCGGTTGGGCCGCGATGTCTTTAGCCGCACGCTGCTCGGCGGTCGCGAGGCCATGCTCATCACCACACTCTCGACGGTCTTCGCCATGGCCTGGGGCGGCGTGCTTGGTGTTCTGGTTGCTCTGGTTGGGGGAAAATTCGATGCGGTGGTGATGCGCGTGGTCGATGCGCTGGTGTCGGTGCCCTGGATTCTGCTGGTCATGCTCTTCGTCACCGCACTCGGCACCGGCACAGCCGCGCTTGTGCCGGTTCTTGGTTTCTCCTACGGCCTCTCGGTGGTCTATCTCGCACGCAGCGCCGCACTCGATTTTGTGACCCGCGACTTCGTGCTTGCTGCGCAGGCGCGCGGCGAAAGCCAGTGGACCATCGCCAGCAGGGAGCTTCTGCCGAATGTCCGCGACAGTCTTGCGGTACAGGGCGCCATGCAGTGGTCATGGATCTTCCTTGCGGTGAGTTCGCTGTCCTTCCTCGGCATGGGGGTGGCGCCGCCTACGCCGGACTGGGGCCAGATGATCTCGGATTCACGCGGCATCATGCGTACCGCCCCCTGGACAGTGATCTGGCCCATGTTCTTCCTCAGCAGCCTGATCATCGGCATCAACATGGCGATCGATGCCTGGGCCAAGGTCCTGGGCATCGACCGCGTGCAGCGGACGCCAGGCCCATGAGCCTCATCGACGTGTCGGGCCTTGCCATCGGCATCCGGGGGCCGGATGACGGCATCTTTCCAGTGGTCGATGCGGTCGACATATCCGCGGGCGCGGGCGAGTCGCTGGGCATCGCGGGAGAGTCGGGATCGGGCAAGAGCACGCTCCTGCTCGCCATGATGGGGCTGGTGAAGTCGGGCCTGCATCATCTGAAGGGTCAGGCCCGCTTCGATGGTTTGTCCATGCTTGGCCGCAGCGACGAAGACCTCAACGGCATTCGCGGCGGACGGCTTGCGCTCATTCCGCAGAACGCGGGGACGGCACTCACGCCCTCCATGCGGATCGGACGGCAGATCGACGAGTCGCTTCGTCTCCACGGCAATCTCACAGCCGAGGCAAGGAACCGGCGCATTGTCGACTTGCTGGCCCGGGTGCAGCTGCCCGACCCCGCGGAGCTGACGCGGCGCTATCCGCACCAGTTGTCAGGCGGCCAGCTGCAGCGTGTGGCCATCGCCATGGCGCTGGCGGGAGAACCCAAGGCGTTGCTGCTGGACGAGCCGACAACAGGCCTCGACGTGACGACGCAGCTCGGGATACTGGATCTTCTGGCGGATCTGCGGCGCTCCGAAGGCGTGGCCCTGATCTGCGTCAGCCATGATCTTGGAGTCATCGCCCATCTCTGTCATCGACTTGCCGTGATGTATGCGGGCAGCATCGTTGAGTCGGGCGTAACCGCGGACATCCTCGCCGCGCCGCGCCACCCCTATGCCCGCGCCCTGATCGCATCGATCCCGCGCATCGCGGATGGGCTTTTGCCGCAGTCGATCCCGGGGCGTCCACCTTC
>JBGSNJ010000145.1:0-11106 GCA_041739715.1 Aestuariivirga sp. | reverse complement strand
CCCTCGATGACGAAGCGCGTCAGCGTGCCGGGAAGAAAGGTCAGGTCGTCCCAGTGCGGGATCTTCTTGAAGAGCGAGAAACCGCGCATGCGGTAGCGGCCGAGCTCGGACTTGATGTGAATGTCATTGATGACTTCCGGCGTGAAGATCTTGGACGAGCCAAGAATATACTTCTTGGTTTCGGCTGGCGCCTTCTTGGCCAGGGCCACCATGCCCGTGGCGGTGCGCGCCACGCCGGCCTTCTTGGACTTGGCCAGAGGCGTCGCCTTCTTCGCCTTCACGGGAGCCGAACGCTTGACCGCGGTTGCCTTGCGAGCCGCAACGGTCTTGGACTTCTTCTTCTTTGCCATGTTCTTCAAATCCTCATCACAGCACGAGCTTCTTTTCGCCCGGTTCGAGGTTGTCGTAGTTCCAGAGCTGCTTGCCGGCCACGATCTTCTTGATGTGGTCGATGCCACCCTTCGGGTACATGTCGTACATCTTCAGCTTGCGGGCGAGCCACTCGCGGTCGAGGTCCGTCATGACGCCGGGCACCGCGTCGACGCCCAGGGAGCGGGCTTCGCCGCCCAGGTAGATCGTACCGTCGTACATGGAGTCACCGAGGTTCTTGCCGGCATTGCCGAGGATCACCATGCGGCCACGCTGCATCATGAAGCCGGTGAAGGACCCGGTGTCGCCGCCGACGATAATGTTGCCGCCCTTCTGGTCGATTCCGGTACGTGCGCCGACCGAGCCTTTGCAGATCAGGTCGCCACCGCGCAGCGCCGCACCGAACTGCGAGCCCGCGTTCTTCTCGATGACGATCGTGCCGGCCAGCATGTTCTCGCCGCAGGCCCAGCCGACGCGGCCCTTGATGCGGATGTTCGGGCCGTCGGTGAGGCCGCAGGCGAAGTAGCCGCAGGAGCCCTCGATGTAGAGGTTCAGGCGGTTGAGAATGCCAACGGCGATCGAGTGCTTCGATCCTGGGTTCTTCAGCACGATGGTGCCGAAGCCCCGGCGGATCAGGTCGCGAAGCTGGATGTTGATCTGCTTCGTTTCGAGATTCTCGCAGTCGATCTCGGCGCGCTTGTTGAAGTCAACGTCCGGCGCATCGGGATAGCCGTAGCCGACATTCTCCTCGCTGATGTCGAAGAAACGCTGCTGCGTGCGGCCGAGCAGGCCTTCCGTGTGCATGCCCATCTCATGGCTGAGATGGTCTTTCTTGGCCGTCGTCACGCCCGCCATACGCGAACCTCCTCATCATAGGGATCCCAGGTGTCGATCTCGTGGTGGATCACCGAGCGGATCGCCACCTCCTCGGATGCAAGCGCGACAAGATTGTCGCTTTCGTAGAGGACCATCGGCTTGGCGGCCATCGTGTCCTTGGCCATGCCGAGCGAGTCCTTGGTCGAGACCAGGTAGGTGAAGACGCCGTCGATGTCCTGAATCGACTGCTTCAGCGAGTCTTCAAGCGTGGCGCCATTCTCCAGGTTGTAGGCCGTGTAGACGGCCAGCAGCTCGGAGTCGCAGTTCGACATGAAGCGGTGGCCCTTACGCTCGAACTCGCGGCGCATCATCCAGTAGTTGGTGATTTGCCCGTTATGGACGACCGCGATGTCGTTGTAGGGATAGGCCCAGTAGGGATGGGCCGAGCGGATGTCGACGTCCGACTCGGTGGCCATGCGGGTGTGGCCAATGCCATGCGTGCCCTTGAACTTGCGGAGATCGTACTGTTCGGCAACGCGGGCCGCGTCACCAAGGTCCTTGATCAGTTCCAGGGCATTTCCCATGGAGAGGATCTCGGTGCCTTCCACGTCTTCCACGTAGTCGGCGAGCTTTTTCATGTCGCCGTCATACTGAATGCGGTAGCGGTAGGCGTATTCCGTGGCATCGTCGCGTTCGATCACGTGGACGCCCAGCGTGGCCAGGCGCTCTTCGACGATGCCGCGGCGGCGGCGCACCTCATCGTGAATGTCGAAACCCTTCGACATGTCTTCCTGTTCGGCCACCTTGAAGCGCATCACGTATTCGTTGCGCCCCGGGCTTCCGTAGATCGCATAACCGGTCGAGTCCGGTCCGCGATGCTTCAGCGACTGCAACATGGCGGTCATTTCCTGACCGATGTTGCCGGATCCGTCGCGATGGATCAATCCTGCGATCCCGCACATGTTGCTGTGGTCTCCTTTACGGCAGGCAGTTGAGATAGGTTTCGAGGTCCCACTCCGTCGAGGTGTGGAGGAAGCGCTCCCATTCGTCGCGCTTGTACTCGTCGTAAAGACGATGCATTTCGCCCGGCATGGCGGACTTCACGACATCGTCCTTCTTCAGCGCTTCGAGCGCGTCGCCGAGCGTCATGGGCAGTTTCTTGACCTGCTTGCCCGCTTCCATGGCGGCATAGATGTTGCGCTCTTCCGGCTTGCCCGGATCGATCTTGTGGCGAAGCCCGTCATCAGCCGCCCGCAGGATGGCGCCGGCCATAATGTAGGGATTCACCATCGAGTCCACTGCGCGGTACTCGAAGCGCCCGGGCGCCGAGACGCGCAGGCCCGTGGTGCGGTTCTGGAAGCCCCAGTCGGCGAAGACCGGTGCCCAGAAGCCCGTGTCCCACAGGCGGCGGTAGGAGTTCACCGTCGAGCAGCCGATGGCGGTGAGCGCAGAGAGGTGCTTCACGATGCCGCCGATCACATAGAGGCCGACCTGGCCCGGCATGCGCGGGTCGTCGCCTTCCGGCATGAAGGTGTTCGTGCCGCCGCGGCGGTACATGAAGTTGTGCTCGAAGCCGGGCAGGTTCTTCGGGTCGTTGCCGAGCGCCTTGAACTCGTCCTTGCCGCCTTTCCAAAGCGAGATGTTGTGATGGCAGCCGTTGGCCGACACGCCCATGAAGGGCTTGCACATGAAACAGGCGATGATGTTGAACTCGCGGGCCACTTGCGCGCAGATCTGGCGATAGGTGGTCAGGCGGTCTGCGGTGCGCAGCGCATCGTCGTAGTTGAAGTTGAGCTCGATCTGCCCGGGCGCATCCTCGTGATCGCCCTGGATCATGTCGAGGCCCATCTTGCGGCCGTATTCGATGACTTTCATGTAGACCGGGCGGAGGCTCTCGAACTGATCGATGTGATAGCAGTAGGGGTTCGAGAATCCGCCATTCGGCTTGCCGTTCTCGTCCTTCTTCAGCCACATCATTTCCGGCTCGGTGCCGTGACGCATGCGCAGGCCGTGGTCCTTCTCGAACTGGTCGTGGATGCGGCGCAGGTTTCCGCGGCAATCGGCGGTGAGGAAGGCACCGGGATCTTCACGCTCCTCGCGGTTGCGGAAGAGGGTGCAGAACATGCGCGCCACGCGCTTGTCCCAGGGCAGCTGCATGAAAGTTTCCGGTTCGGGAACGCCGACGAGCTCGGCGGCCTCCGGGCCGTAGCCAAGATACTCGCCGCGGCGGTTCATGAAGAGGTTGACGGTGGAGCCGTAAACGAGCTGGAAGCCGCCATTGGCGATGTTCTCCCAGTGGTCAGCAGGAATGCCCTTGCCCATGATGCGGCCGGTAACCGACACGAACTGGAGGTAGAGGTACTCGATGCCGAGCGCGTCGATCTTCTTGCGCACCTGCTTGATGAGATCAGCGCGCCCCGGAGTCTTGATGAAGTTCTCGTAGTCGGTCATCGGCATTTCCTTCCCTGTTTTTCTTGCTGGGGTCTCTTGCCCCGTGAACTGAACAGCCAATCCAAGTCCCGCTTGTCCGCGGTGTCAAATCTCTCCGGTCAGCTCCAGGGGAACGGACTGTTGGACACGGGATGCAGCTTGCCTTCCGCATAGCGCGAGAAACGGAAGGGCTCGAGCAGGCGAGAAGTCTCGCCGCAGATCTCCTGGGCAACCAGCTTGCCGACGCCAATCATCTTGTAGCCATGGTTCGAGTCGGCGATGACGAAGACATTCTCGCGGAACACGTCGAAGACCGGGAAATTGTCGGGCGTGAAGCAGCCGAGGCCGCCGGACTTCTCGTGATTCTTGTACTGGCTGATCTTGCCTTCGAAGCGCTTCTGGCAATGGGCCAGCATCGAGCACCAGGTCTCGATGAAGTCGTCGCCGACGATGAAGTCGGGCGAGTCAGGCCCGTAGGGATCAATCGCGATGGTGTCAGGCTCGCCTTCGACCTTGTAGGGCGACGAACCGCCCTGGATGCCGCCAAAGTTGAAGTCCGGCTTGTAGTAAAGACCCCAGAGCTTGTCGGTGAGAAGGCGGCCATCGACGTCGGAGTAGAGCGGCGCATCGGTATCGACATGGATCACCGGCGGCATCCTGCCGTCATTGGTCTTGTGTATGTTGGGATCGACGCCCAATGTGCCCTCTTCAAGGCACCAGTATTTCCACATGCGGATGCCGTCATGCGTCTTGCCATCGCGTCCCTTTATCGAGACCGTGCGCGGCAGTTCCAGCATGTTCCAGATCGTGTTCACCCAGGGACCGACGCCGACCACGACGTAATCGCACTTGATCGTGCCCTTGTTCGTCTTGATTCCCGTGACCGCCGCGGAGTTGTTGCCGAATTCGAAGCCCGTGACCTCGCAGCCGGTCAGGATGCGAACTCCTTCAGCCTCTGCCTTGGAGGCGAGGCCATAGATCGAGGCCGTGTTGTTGGCGTAGCCGCCCTTCTTTTCGTGCAGGACCGAGGTAATGCCCTTCGCCTGCCAGTCAGTGAAGAGGCCCTCCATGTATTTCTGGGAGTCGCCTGCTCCTTCGATGAAGACCGAGTCGTAGCCGATCTTCTTCTGCTGCTCGTAGATCGAACCCACCTGTTCGTGCATGACCTCCGGGCTGATCTGCATATAGCCGACGCTGTGATAGGAATAGGCCTTGGGATCGCTCTCCCAGACCTCGACGCACTGGGCCATCAGCTCGCGCATGGCCGGCTGGTAGTAGTTGTTGCGGACGACACCGCAGGCGATGCCGGATGCGCCGGCCGCGATCGCGGTCTTGTCCACCACGAGGATGTCCTTGCCGCTGCCGCGACCGGTTTCCTCGAGCTTCAGTGCGAGATGATAGGCTGTCGAGAGTCCGTGGATGCCTGCGCCGATGATGGCGTACTTGACGCCGGACGGAACTGCCATGGGCCGAATTCCTCTTGTTGCTGACCGGTTCCGCTCAAACACGGGTAAACGCAGCTTGACGCGGAGCCAGAACCGGGCCTTATTGATCCACAAAAGCCGACCGATTGCAAACCAATTCTGTCCAATTACAACCAATCTCCCCTTCATTGGTTGCGTCCGTCCGGCAAAATGGGGAACAGATTGACGGAAGCGACAGACGACTCAGATGACCTGCTGGCCGGTTCGAGCCGTTCCGCAAGCGTCATCATGGCGCGTATCAAGCAGGCGATCGAGTCCGGCGTTTATGCCGATGGCGATCAGCTACCCGCCGAGCGGCAGCTTGCCATCACCTTCGGCACGGCGCGTTCGACAATTCGCAAGGTGCTGGACCAGCTTGCCGAAAAGAACCTCGTCGTGCGGCGGGTTGGGAGCGGCACCTTCGTGAGCTACGCAGGACCCATCCACCAGGGGATGGAGGACATTGCGGACCTTGTCAGCCCGCTGCAATTGATCGAAACCCGTTTTGCCATCGAGCCCTACATGACCCGGCTGGCGGCAATCCATGCGACCGGCAGCGATCTCGATACCTTCGAGGACGTGCTGCGCCGGATCGAGGCGGCGGAGGACGATCCGACCCTGTTCACCCAGCTCGATTCCGAGTTTCACCTCGACCTCGCGCGCTGTTCCCGCAATCCGCTGATTGTCCGGATGTATCAGCAGGTTAACATGGTTCGCCTTCACGCACAGTGGAACCGCATGAAGCAGCTTATCCTTTCGAAGGAGAAGACCAGGGCCTACAACCAGCAGCACCGTGCACTCTACGAGGCCCTGCGGCACCGTGACGTGCAGGGGGCGGTTGATCAAATCACGCGTCACCTGGAGCAGGCGCGTCAGGACCTGATTGGCGCGGAGAGCGGATAGGACGGCCTGACGGCAGGAGGATGCAACGATGCCCGGCATGATCAACTTGACCCCACAGCATGTCGACAGCTTCGACCGCGATGGCTTTGTCATCATAGAGAATGTGCTGACTTCCGCGCAGATCGACGCGGCACGCAGCCGTTTCGAGCCGATGTTCTCCGGCAAGTTCCAGACCGGACTCTATCCCGACGAGTGGAACTGGCGCATGGGCCGCGATCGCGAGGACCTCACGCGCCAGATCTGCAATGGCTGGAAGTCTGATCTTACCATCGCGTCGATCGTGCTCCACCCCGATGTGGGCGAGGCCTGCGCGCGACTGCGGCGCTGGGCGGGCGCGCGGATCGGCCAGGACAACGTGATCTGGAAACCGCCCGGTACCAAGCCTCTCGGCTTCCACCAGGACGACTCCTACAACGGGTGGATCGAACCAGGTGAAATGAACACCTGCTGGATCACGCTCGATGACACCAAAGCCTGCCAGGGAACGATCGAGTATGTCCGCGGGTCGCACAAATGGCCGATATCGCCGCCGATCAAGCAGTTCCACGCGCCCGACGACCCGTTGAACGACCTGTACCCGGCAGCCGCAGCGGCAGGCGTTACTAACTATGAGATCGTGCCGATCGAGGTTCCGGCCGGATCCTGCGTCATCCATCACGGGCGGACCTGGCACGGTTCGCGTGACAACAAGGGTGACCGGCCGCGCCGGTCCGTGATCGCGCACTGTATCTCATCGGCCGCCCACTTCCATCCGACGAAAATCAGCTACATCTACTCGCGATACAAGCGGGCGGACTCTCTGGACATGGATGAGAGCTACTTCCCTATCCTCTGGCGCGAGGATGGGTACCGAACCTCTTGGCTTGACAGCTATATCGCCGGTAAGAAGGCCGCCTGATCGGGCACTCAAGGAGCAATGAGATGAAAGCACGGGTCCAGTGGCTCGACGGCAGAGCCTTTGTTGGCGAATCGGGCAGCGGTCATGCGGTGGTCATGGACGGCGCACCGGAATCAGGCGGACGGAACATCGGGGTGCGACCGATGGAAATGCTGCTGCTCGGACTCGGCGGCTGCACGGCCTTCGACGTCGTCATGATCCTCGAGCGGATGCGCGAGAAGGTCACGGCTCTCGATATTGAGCTTGAGGCGGAACGTGCCAGCGAAGACCCCAAGGTGTTCACCAAGGTGAAGCTCATCTACAAACTAAAGGGTTACGGCCTAAAGGAATCGAGCGTCGCACGCGCCGTGAACCTCTCGGCCGAGAAGTATTGCTCGGCTTCCCTGATGATCGGCAAGACGGCAAAGATCGAACACAGCTGGACCATCGCGGAAGAGGGCGCGCCAGCTGCTGCGTGAAACTGCCGAACATTGGCAAGGCAGAGCTTTTGACCTAGGCTTGCCGGATGATGGCTGACGAAAATGACTTCCTGACTGGTGTCCTGCACCGCAAGCCGGAGCCAGGGAGTTCCCCACCGTCACTGGCCGAGATTGGGCTCAATCACTTCGTGCCCTACCTGATCAACCGCGTTGCGGCCCAATGGAACTTCGATCTCGCTGACGAGCTTCGCGACTTTGATCTGACGACGCCGCAGATGCGCGCCCTGGCCGTGCTCGGCATCAAGTCCGGCCTCACGATGAACGAGCTGTCCGGCCTGGCGGTGACCGAGCAATCGACAATGAGCCGGACCATCGACTCGCTCGAGGCGCGTGGCCTGGTGAGGCGGCAGCAGCGCATGGACGACATGCGGGTCCGAGAGGTGGGGATCACGCCGGAGGGACGTGAGGCCTTCGACGCCTTCTGGCCGGCGATGTTCCGCCGCTACCAGCAGATGTTCAGGGACATCGGCGAAGAAGAGTATGCTCAATTTGTCGACACGCTTCACAAGATTCTGCGCAACATCCGGCTGGCTGATGCTGCCGGCTCAGAGTGACCGCAGGGTGCGCAAGGCTCCGTCGAGCGCCTCGCCGCCTTCGTCCTTCAGGGCCGCGCTGATGAGCCGGCTCATCCATGCGCCTGCGTCGTCACGGTCCCGCAGCTGGGGAACGGAGGAAAGGACCCTGTCGAACTTCGACAGTCCTCTCGCATGCGTATCGGAGTATCCTTTCACCAGGCGACGCGCCAGAAGGATGCCCGTTGCCAGGTCGTAGTTCCTGTCGATCAGGACCGTCGCCTTCTCAAGCCAGGCTTCAAGATGCTGCATCTCGACCGCGTGACGCAGCAAACGACGCCGGAACCGGCGCAGGGAGGCGACGGCAAGGAGCTGAAGGAAGCCGCTGAGGCTGTTGGAATGGATGTGGCGGCCCCGGCTGAACCAGCGGTCGAGCCTCGACATCCAGGCCGGACGGGCGGCGATCGACGCTCCCAGCCGATGCGGCAGGAGGCCGACCAGCTCCTCGGCCCTGGGGTGCATGTATTCGGTCAGCTTCATCGGCGCGTACGCGCCGGCATTCATCTCGCCTGCGATGCGGGCGAAACGGCGCGAGCGGATCTTCAGGTCTGCTACCCCGATGACATCGTCATATGCCATGGCATTCGCGAGGTGCTTCGCCGCTGCAGCGGTGAAGGCATAGCCATGGCGGAGGCCGCCGGCCACGTCGTCGAGCCGGTGCAGATGGGCCAGCCTCGCAAGATACGCGCGGCCATAGTCAGGATCCTGGAAGTCCACGGTGCGCTTGAAGCCCACCAGCGCAATGGGCTGAACGGCGACAGGCAGTTTCCGGATCTCCTCAAGGGCGTCATCCAGGCTGCCGTCTCCAAGCGTAACTGGCAGGTCGCCACGTTGCCGGTGTTGCGCCAAGCTCTGTCGTGGCAAGGCATACTCCGCCACACGCGCATATCCCGCCTCGAACCCCATGCGTGAGGCCGCAGCGCTTCGGCCCCCGGACTCGACGACGGCGAGAAAGGATTCGCGCGAAAAGGGAAGGGTTCCCGAAGCCGCGAGCGCACCAAGCAGCGGGGCCGAGATCACGGTCTCTGCCTCTTGTGCGAGGGCGTCCATGTCGAAGGCGATGATGCGGCGGGCAGCCAGTTGTGCAGCACCTGCCACAGCCTGAGGGTCACCGATACCTTCTCCCGGCTGTTCTTTCTCTGCAACCGCGTAGGCACGCTGGGTCGACGTGATCAGTGTGGTCCGGTCCGGTGTGACCAGCCCGCGGAGGATGGCGCGCCCGGCCTCCATGAGTTCGGACGCGATGACGATGTCCACGTCGCCGGGCGTTGGCATCAGGGCCAATACCGGTGCCTTGCCGGACGGGCCTGGCATGATTTCGATGTAATACAAGGTCGCGCCGGTGCGCTGCGCAACACCCGGCACCGAGGTGGATTGCGCTTGCCATCCATTAGCCTCTGCCGTGGCGACGATCCAGCCGGCCAGAACGCCGCCTCCCTGACCGCCAAGGGCAAGAATGGCGATCGACATTGGCCTGTCGGCCGCTGTCATGCCGGACTCCTGTCGAAAAGGTAGCGGCCGGCCTCGCGCCGGGACTGCAGGGCAGAAATGATCCGTTTGCGGAGCCGATCCCACAGGCGCGTCCGGCCAGGTGCATTGTACAGGACGTCGGCCCGATAGAAGGAGGGGCAAAGAACCGCAGCGTCGGCAACTTCACCGCAATTGCCGCAGGCCACGCAGCTGTTGTCGATGGTGGCCACCGGGTCATCGCGCAAAGGATCGTCCGTGACCTTCACCGAAAGCGAGGGGCATCCGGAGAGCCGGATACAGGCGTGATCTCCCGTGCAGATATCCTCGTCAACACCGAAACGCTGCTTCAGGACCGGCCGCCCGTCGCGCTCTTCGCGTTCGCGCAGGGGCCGTTCCCGGCGTTGTTTGTTCAGCATGCATTCGGACGATGCGACGATGATCTTGGGGCCGGGCGTATCCGTGGTCAGCGCCTCGCGCAGGGTGTCACGCATGCGAGCGACATCATAGGTGCGGTCGATCTGGCGGACCCATGTCGCGCCGATACCTCGCACGGCATCGGCAATCGAGTTGTTGGTCTGCCGTTTCGGCGAAAGCGCACGCGACGATGGAATGTCCTGGCCGCCGGTCGCCGCGGAGTAATAGTTGTCGACGATCAGCATCACCCCATCATGCTGGTTGTAGACCGCATTGCCGACCGAGGTGGCGAGGCCGTTGTGCCAGAAACCGCCGTCTCCCATGACAGAGATGGCACGCTTTCCCGCGGGGACGTTGAAGGCAGACGCGCCTGCGGGACCGAGCCCATAGCCCATGGTGGTAGTGCCGATGTTGAAGGGCGGCAGGATCGAGAAGAGATGGCAGCCGATGTCGGCCGAGACATGATGGGCCCCGAGTTCCTTCTCAACCAGCTTCATGGCCGCGAAGATCGGCCGCTCGGGGCAGCCGGTACAGAAGCCGGGAGGGCGCGGCGGCACCTCTTCAGCAAGCTTCCGAATCTCGGCTGACTGAAGAAGCTTCGATGTGTCCGAAAATGGTGGACGATTGCCAAGGAGGGCAGGGGCAGCTTCTTCCAGGAAGCGGGCGATGCCGGTCCGGAGGACCGTGGCGGTGTATTCACCCGCCATTGGCAGCATGTCCTTGCTATGCAGCCGCGTTTCAAGTTCTGCGCGGCGCAACACAGAGCTGATGGCCTGCTCGATGAATTCGGGCTGGCCCTCCTCGACAATCAGAACGGCGCGCTTATCCCGGCAGAAGTCGATCACCTCCTCGGGAACCAGCGGATAAGTGATGTTGAGAACATGGAGCGGCACGCGCGTCGCGCCATAGGCATCCGCCAGGCCAAGCTGTTGCAGGGCGCGGATGACACCATTGTACATGCCGCCCTGCAGGATGATGCCGACGTCGCCGTCCGCCGGCCCGAAGCGCTCGTTGAGTTTCTCCGATCGGATGAAAGCCACCGCCGCGGGCCAGCGTTTCTCGATCTTGAGCTTTTCGTGGATGAAGGACGCGGGCGGCAGAACGATCCGGTTCACGTCACGCTGCGGGTTCTCCAGCGCCTCGCGCAGAGCGTATCGTGGCCTCAGATTGTCCTTCGCGACGAACCTGCCATGGACATGGCAGGCGCGGATGCGGACTTCGACCATGACCGGTGTATTGGAGGCCTCCGACAGTTCGAAGGACTTCTCGACGATCCGTACCATGGTCGGGAG
>JBGSNJ010000466.1:0-2686 GCA_041739715.1 Aestuariivirga sp. | reverse complement strand
GATGCGCTGGCCTCGGCCTTCGACAGCGCCGGCCAGCGCTGTTCGGCGGCACGCCTCCTCTTCGTGCAGGACGACGTGGCCCCGCGTGTCATCGCGATGCTCAAGGGCGCCATGGAAGAGCTGCGCCTTGGCGATCCGCTCGACTATGCCACCGACATCGGGCCGGTCATCGACGCCGAAGCAAAGGAGGCGCTCGACGCCCACAAGGCCCGAATGGCGCGCGAAGGCCGCACCATCGCCGATCTGCCGCTGCTGGCGGAGACGGCGCATGGCACCTTCGTCTCGCCGGCTGCCTACGAGCTTTCGGGCATCGGCGGGCTGACGCGCGAGGTCTTTGGCCCGGTGCTTCATGTCGTGCGCTTTGCGGGCGACCGTCTGGACGGTGTCTGCGCGGCGATCAATGCGACGGGCTATGGACTGACGCTCGGCCTGCACACCCGCATCGAAAGCACCGTCGCCGAGGTCCGCCAGCGCGTGCGCGTGGGCAACATGTATGTCAACCGCAACCAGATCGGTGCCGTGGTGGGGGCGCAACCCTTCGGCGGCGAAGGACTTTCCGGCACCGGCCCCAAGGCCGGCGGCCCTCACTACCTGTCCCGTTTCGCGACAGAGCGCGTCTGCTCGACCGATACCACCGCGTCGGGCGGCAATACGGCGCTGATGTCCATGTAGGGCGCTGCGACGGATTCATTCGAATTTTAGCGACTGACTTAAGTCGCATTTGATCGGCCGGTGGTAGCTGTCGGGAAAGGAATGACGATGTCTGCCAGCAACCCAACCACTGCCGAGACCTTCGCAAGCTTCGAGGATGCGACGCAGTATCTCGAGAAGATGTGCCGCGTGCTGGGCGTGCGCAATCTCTCGTACTGGAGCCTCACGGTCATCGACGGCGTGCCCGATCAGGTCACCTGGATCGCCACCTACGATCCCGCCTACATGGCCCACTACATGAATGCCCACACGCCGCTCGGCGATCCGGCCTTCGAGCATCTGGGCGAGAAGCCCCAGGTCATCGACTGGTCGGAGCTCAACGCGGTCGACGGAACATCCGAACGCATCACGGCGCAGGCGACGCGCTACGGCATCGCCAAGCATGGCCTCTCCTATCCCTTCCGCGACGGAACCAAGCGCCAGATCATGTTCTCGGTCAACGTCGAGTGCAGCGACGAGGACTGGCCGCGCGAAAAGGCGCGCGTCATCGGCATGTTCTGCGGCTTTGCGCATGCTTTCCATGCCCGTGTCCGTCCGCTGGTCGATGCCCGCCGCGCCGCGGCCTGAATTTCAACTGGTTGGCTGAGCGCGGCCGGCCGGACTGGCCCCCAATCCTGAAAAATGCCAGAAGCTCCCGTCCGGTCCTGGCGCGCGCCAATTCCGGACATGGTGACTGTTTCGTTACGAGGGCTGGTATCGCGGATGGACGGCAAGGCGGCATCGCAATCGGACTGGGCAGGCCTGTGGCGCTCCGGCGCCCTGCCGCAGTTCTGCTTCATCAGCCTTGGCCTCATCTTCCACGCCGGGGCCGAGAACATGATCTCGACCATCATGCCCTCCATCGTGCGCGAGATCGGCGGTGTCGAGCTCAACGGCTGGACCTTCGCCATCTACGAGATCGGGTCGATCATCGCAGGTGCCGCCACGGGCCGCCTCACCACCTACTGGACGGTGCGCAGCAACATGATCGTCGCGGCCCTGATCTTCGCCGCCGGGGCCTTCATCACCACCTTCGCCCCAAGCATGGAGGTGGCCCTTGCCGGACGGCTGCTCAGCGGCTTCGGCGGCGGCGGGCTGATCGCGCTCTCCTATGTCGCCATCCAACGCTACTTCGAAGCGGCAATCTGGCCGCAGCTCATGGCCATCCTGTCGGTGGTCTGGGGCGTCGCCGCTTTCGGCGGGCCACTCTATGGCGCCATCATCGGCACGGTGCTGTCCTGGCGCTGGGCCTTCGGCTTCTTCGGGCTGGCCGCCATTGTCTTTGCGGCAGCCTGCCTTGTCGTGCTGCGCAACGAGAAGCCGCATGACGCCGGGAAACCGGCAGGCGCCTTTCCCATTTTCACCCTTCTGCTGCTCGCCTCCGGAATCACGGCCATTGCGACGGCCGGCGTCGAGATCCGCCCGCTGATGGCGGCCGGACTGGTGCTGGCGGGAACGATCGGTGTCACGCTGTTCTTCGTCGTCGACGCCCGCAACGGCGCCTCGCGCCTGTTTCCCAGCGCTGTCTTCGATCCGCGCGGCATCGTCGGGTCCGGCATGATCATGGTTGCAGCCCTCTCGATCTCGACCTGTTCCTTCGGCTTCTACGGGCCGCTGCTCCTGGCGGCCCTGCATGATTTTTCGCCGGTCACCACCGGTCTGATCATCGCCAGCGAGTCCATCTCGTGGTCGATCCTCTCGATCGCGCTCGCCAATGCGCCGAGGCACTGGGAGGCCGCCATCACCCGCATCGGTGCCGTGATGATCGTTGCGGGCATCGCGGGCTTTGCGTGGGTCGTGCCGACGGGGTCGGTCGCCGGCATTCTCTTCTTCGCCACGCTGCAGGGCGGCGGCTTCGGGATTCTCTGGCCCTTCGCCTCGCGCCGGGTGATCGAGGCGGCCCGGCCGGGCGAGGAAGAAGTAACGGCCGCGGGGTTCTCCACGCTGCAGCGCATCGGCTATGCAACCGGCGCTGCCGCGGCCGGCATCGTCGCCA
>JBGSNJ010000135.1:0-7750 GCA_041739715.1 Aestuariivirga sp. | reverse complement strand
GGGCTGCAGGGCTGCAAGGGCCGCACCGAGGCCGCCTTCCTCGACGTGCTGGACGAGACGGCCGCCACGGGCCGCACCGCGGCGGAGAATCTTCTCGCGCTCTACACCGGAAGCTGGGGTGGCAACATCGACCGGGTGTTCCGCGACTTCGCCTACTGACTCAATTCGCGGGCTGTGCCTGCGCCGCCGCGACGGCGGCCGTGTCGCCCGTGACGGCGACATAGAGATCGGCCAAGAGCCGGCCGATTCCGTCCGAGGTCGTGGTCGAGCTGTTCACTGCCACGGCGATGACCAGGTCATGCTTCGGGAAGTAGCTGTAGAGGGCGCGGGCGCTGATGGTTTCGCCCTCATAGGCCCAGATCGTCTGGCCGGGACCGAAGGTCGAGGTATTGACGCCAAGCCCGAAGCCCTTGGGATCGTCCTTCGTCACCGCGGCGATCGGCTGGCCGGTCTTCATGGACACCAGGCCAGTCAGGTCCTTCCGCCGGGCCTCGTCGAGGATAGGCCCCGTGAACAGGAGCCGGGCCCAGCGCGTGAGGTCTGACGGCGTGGCCACCGCGCCGCCAGCAGCCTGCGCCCATGACGTGTCGAGATGACCCGTATCGCGGCCGTAAAGCACTTCCAGCATCTTCTGTTCGGGCGCCAGCGCCGCGAGATATCCGTCGACCATGCGGCTGGCGACGGCGTCGGGATAGACGCCCGCGGCATAGAAGGTGTCGGTCAGTCCATGACCCGTGAGGATGCGGCGGCGCATCTGCTGCTCGAAGCTCCCGCCGGTCGCACGCTCGATGATCATCTGTGCAAGGATGAAATTGCTGTTGGAGTAGCTGTAGCCCTTCGTCGGCGGCGGCGCGCCGGCCAGATCGGGATCGACGAAGCTGATCAGCTTGGCGGTGCTGTAATGGTTGTTGCCCTGGCCCGCGACGAGGGTCTTCAGGAAGGCCTCCGTGTCGTCATAGCCGGGGATGCCGGAGGTCATGGACAGGAGGCGCCGCAGCGTGAGGTCCTTCCAAGCCGGATACTCGGGCAGCCACCGGCCGATTGGTGCGTCGAGCGACAACACGCCCTCGCCGGCGAGCTGCAGCACGATGACCGACGTCATCGACTTGGTGATGCTGCCGATCTGGAACAGCGAGCGGGGCGTGATGTCTGCTGCGCCGGGCGCGCGCGACACCTGGCCGGTCACGGCATCGATGGTGGCCTCGCCATCCGCGCGGCTGACGCTTGCCGAGACGGCGGAGAAGCCCTCCTTCTCGCGGTTGGCGGCATGATAGGCCGCGATCACGGCTTCGACCTTCGCGGCGATGTCTTCGCGCGTGCCGCTCGCGGCGGGGTCCGGCATCGCAAAGAGAGTCAAAGCAGCAAACAGGATCAAGGATCGAAAGCGGATCACCGTGCACCTCATCGCCCAAACAAGGCGAAGGCTAATGCAGGTTGACTGCCGATCCAATCGCGTTCTGCAGGCTGCCTATTCGGCCGCGATCATCGCCGTGGTGATGTTCGACAGGCTCTCCGTCACGTGCCGTGCCAGGGCCTCGATCGCCGAACTGGCGCGGCCGGGCTTGCGCACCAGGCCGATCTCGAAGCTGCCCAGGGCCGGGAAGCCGTCCTTCTCGGTCAGGATCTTCATGCCTGGCCTGACGCAGAGTTCAGGCACCGCGCCGACAGCGAGGCCGGACTGCACGGCCGCATTCACCGCATTGGAGTTGGGGCTGGAGTAGGCGATGCGGTACTTGCGGCCCTGCTTCTCGAGCGACTTCAGAACCATGGCGCGCCATTCGCAGCCGGCATGCGACAGCGCCAGCGGCATGACGTCGAGCAAATGAAGGCTGTGGCGTGCCGAGGTGACCCAGACCAGCGGCTCGCGGCGCACCGGCTCATCGGTGCGGATGTCGCAGCCGAAGGTCACCAGCGCCAGATCGAGCTCGCTGCGCCTGACGCGCTCGTAGAGGACGGAGCTGGTCAGGCAGTCGACGTCGACGGTGACGAGGGGATGGGTCCGCGAGAAGCGCGCGAGGATCTCGGGGAGGAATCGGTCGGCATAGTCGTCGGGCGTGCCGAAGCGCACCGTGCCGGTCAGCTCGGGACGGGTGAAGGCCGAGACCGCCTCGTCGTTGATGGCGACCAGGCGGCGGGCATATTCGATCAACCTCTCGCCGTCGGGCGTGAAGCGGCTGGCCCGGCCATCGCGCGCGAAGAGCGGCCGGCCGAGCAGTTCTTCCAGCCGCTTCATCTGCATGGAAACCGCCGACTGGGTCTTGTGAATCTCCTCCGCCGCCCGGGTGAAGCTGCCGGTGTCGGCAATCGCCAGGAAGGTCTTCATCAGGTCGAGGTCAAGATTGGGGATCATGGGCCACCCATCACACTGTCTGATGATATGTATAAGATACATTCGTTGGACTAATCAATCGAAATCTTCGAAAAGAGTCCCATCACGACAGTGATTTCAGTCCGCTTTCGGGTGGATCAACGCGAGGGAAATGGGTTCTCTCGCGCATGAGGAGGACTTGCCATGAGAGACTATGCCTTGAACCACGCCACGTCCTATGGAGACGCCGGCCACTCGTCCCTGCTGTCGCGGCTGCTGCGCAACTGGCGGGCCCGCCGCGCCGTGTCCCGGCTCGAAACCTTCGACGACTACATGTTGCGGGACATTGGAGTCAGCCGCGGCGACGTGCGCTGGGCGGCCGGACTGCCGCTCACCGTAAACGCCGCCCTGGCGCTCGAAGAGCGCAGCCGGCTGCGCCAGAATGGACGGCTGAGGGACTAACGCGAAATGAGTCTGGACGGTGCCACGCCTCCGTTTCCCTCCCCGTTGCGGGGAGGGGTCAAGGCTGGGGGCGCTCCGGCCTTGGCCCGCAAACTCTCCAGGGCGTGAACTCATCGACGGGTTTTGTTGGTGAAACACGTCTGGCCACTTCACTGGCGAAAACAGTCAATGTCAGTTGTCATTGCCACTTCGACCAAGGGCCAGAAGCCGACATCCCCCGTGGCGAGATTCCTGACCCGCGCTACCTGCCCATGCTGGAAAGCAAGTCGGCGAGCTGCTCCAGCTGCTCTGGCAATGCGGCCGCCGATCCCTCAAGTGCCTCCACTAACGCCTCCGTGGACGGATAGATTTCGTGGAAACTCAGCAGCGTCTTCCCGCTCTGGTCCTCGAAAGTCACGGTGGTGACCGCGCCTTCCTCTCCCTCGTCGTTGGTCCAGACGATGCGTTCATTCGGCATCACCTCGAGATACTTGCCGTAGAAGGCCATCGTGTCCGAGCCCCCGGCGCCGAATTCCAGCCGATATCTGCCACCGGTGCGAACCTCCATATCGCATGATACGAGAGAAATGCCGGATGCTGATTTGGGCACCCACCAGCGCCGGAACAATTCGGGTTGGCTCCACGCCCCGTAAACCGTGGTCGGCGGCGCATTGAATGTCCTCGATATGACGAGTTCGCGATCCCCTTTGCGTTCAACTGACATGCGGCTCTCCATCTCCAAGTCGCTGCCGTAGTCGGCCGGGCGCCAAGATCGTCACCTGACCGTAGCCCAGCGCAAGTAGCCCTTGTAACTCCCACCTCCGCATGATCGAGCCAGCAGTGGAGCGCGACAGATTAGCCATGGTCGCGATCTCCTCCTGACTCACATCCACATCGATGGACCCCTCCTTGTCCACGGATCGGCAACCCCCGAGCCGCAATAGAACGGCAACCAGCCGCTCGTCGGTGTTTCGAATCATGAGATCGGCCAATGCACCCATGGAAGTATCGAGATGTCCCATGAGGGGCACGACGAAGCACTTCCAGTATGCTGGGTCTAACTGGGCAATTTCATTGATGGCACGCTGCGTAAGATAGAGGATCTTGACAGGTCGCGCTGCTCTCAAACTCACGGGCCGCGGTTGGTCAATAATGGCTGGTCCTTCACCAAACCAGGTCACTGGTCTGAGCAAGTGAACGACGTAGGGACCATGTTCGCTACCCGCAAGCACAACGCGAATTGTGCCATCGATGAGGCCATACATTCCCGCCGGGTCGTCGCCAGCAATATGGATGGTCTCGTCCGCCTTGAACGCCCTGAAGAGAACCCGCTCCCGGACTGCCCGCCGAAATCCGGGAGGCATCTGGCTAAGCCAGCCATGGTGACTTGCGAAGTCCTGGGCTGCCGTCTTGTCCACCTGAGCGGTCACCAATTGTTCAATGGCGGCCAATTTGAGGTTCAACGGCCGGTTAATCAAGGCAAAAGGGCGTGCAGCAGGACATTTGAGGGAGGAAACAGTGAGCATATTCAGGTCTGGGACGTATCACCCTGCGGGAAGTCTATCGCCCCGAGGATCCACGACAGGAGGTCGTCTGCGATGGCTCGTTGCCCTGGCAATGTTGGTTGCTTCGGCGATTGTCCTGCCTGTCGTCACAATCGGTAGCCGGGCGATGGCCGCTGAAGCGGTGACACCGGAGAGCTACATCAGGGCCGAGACCGACCGCAGCTTTGGCAACATTGCCGCACAAGCTGGAGGGGTGAACAAATTCTACTTCGTCCGGAAGCCCACACCGCTCAATGCGCAGACAGTCGTCCGGATGAACCGGGACACCCTCTACTCCGCAGCGATTGTGGACACTGCGGGCGGCGCGACCGTCACACTTCCCAAAATTGCTGACGGGCGTTTCATTTCGGTCCTTTTGGTCGATAATGATCACTATGCACCTGCCGTCTACTACGAACCGGGGACATATGAGCTGCCGCAGGACACCAAGTATCTCGCGGTCATCGTGCGGGTCCAGGTCTACAATCCCAATGACCCCGCTGAAATCGCACTCGTCAACAAACTCCAGGACCAGGTCGTCATACAGGCCAACAGTGCCGACCCGTTCCCACCGATGAAGTGGGACCTCGCATCTCTGAAGACGCTTACTGAGCAATACGAGAAGGATTCGGCGCAGTACAGCAGCTGGAAGGGAATGATGGGACCGCGCGGAAAGGTAGATGAGAAGACCCGTCACATTGCAGCAGCCGCAGCGTGGGGACTCAATCCCGAGTGGGACGCGACCTATTTGAACTATAGCGGCGGCCAAGACGATCAGGCCTGCCACAAGGCGACCTACCAGGTACCTGAGAACAAGGCATTCTGGTCGATCACGATCTACGGCAGTGACGGCTACATGAAGAGTGAGAACGCCATTGTCGGCTCCTCCAGTGTGAAGCTCAACTCCGACGGAACGTTTACCGTGAGCTATGGCTCCAAAGGGGCCTGCGGGGATGTTCCTAACCGTCTTGACGTCAGTGAAGGTTGGAACTTCCTCATGCGCGTCTATCGCCCGGGTCCAACAGTTCTCGATGGGACCTACACGCTGCCTGACGTCGTACCTGCACAGTGATTGAACACGAAGGAAAGTGTCATGAACAAGCGGAAATTCATGTTGAGTTCCTGTGCAACGGCGCTCCTTCCGGCGCTCAGCAGTTTGCACGTGCGCGCCCAAAGCGTCTCGTCATCGGATATTCGAGAAACTGCCAAGGAAGCCTATATCTTCGGTTTTCCCCTCGTCGACAATTACCGCGTGCAGTACTCGTACTTCGTTGACCCGAACAACCCCGACTACAAGGCGCCCTATAATCAGCTGTTCAACATCCCGCGTGTCTTTACGCCAGAAGACAAGGCAATCCAGACTCCCAACTCGGATACGCCGTACTCCTGGATCGGCCTCGATCTCCGTGCCGAACCCATTGTCTTCACCGTCCCGCCCATCGAGAAGGAGCGGTACTGGAGCTTGCAGCTCATCGATCTCTATACCCACAATTTTGACTATCTTGGCAGCCGCACGACCGGCAACAACGGTGGCAGCTACATGATTGCAGGGCCGCACTGGCAGGGCGAGACGCCAGCGAACATCACCAAAGTCATACAATGCGAGACCAGCATTGCGTCGGCACAGTTCCGGACCCAGCTCTTCAATCCCGACGACCTGGAGAACGTGAAGGCCATACAGGCGAAGTACATCGTAAAGCCGCTGTCGGCGTTCCTTGGCGAGCCATCGCCGCCACCGGCACCAGCCATCAGTTTCATGAAGCCCCTGTCTCCTGATGCCGAAAAGACGTCACTCGACTTCTTCAAGCTCCTGAACTTCACGCTGCAGTTCTGCCCGACACATCCCTCGGAGACGGAACTCATGTCACGCTTCGCAAAGATCGGCGTGGGAGCAGGCATGGACTTTGATCCCTCCCAATTGTCGCCGGAAGCGAAGACAGAGATTGAAGAGGGGATGCGAGAGGCCTGGCTGGCCTTTGATGAGGTGAAATCGAAGGTCAATGATGGCCAAGTCACGTCAGGCGACATGTTTGGTACGCGGGAGTACTTGAAGAACAACTACCTCTATCGCATGACGGCAGCCGTCCTTGGCATCTATGGCAATACCAAAGAGGAGGCGATGTATCCGGCCTACTACGTAGATGCAGACGGAAATAAGCTCGACGGCGCCAACCGGTACACGCTTCGCTTCGCCCCTGGACAGTTGCCACCCGTGAACTCGTTCTGGTCCATCACGATGTACGATCAACCTGCCAGTCTGCTCGTCGCCAACCCGCTGAACCGCTACCTGCTCAATTCGCCGATGCTCCCGCAGTTCAAGCGCGACCCGGATGGTGGACTCACATTTCTGATCCAAAGCGAAAGCCCTGGGGCTGAACTGGAGAGCAACTGGCTTCCCGCCCCGGCGGGGCCATTCTCGACGATCATGCGTCTCTATTGGCCAAAGGCCGAGGCGCTCAATGGCACATGGATGGCCCCACCAATTCGAAGAGTGGAGTGAGCAAGGCATACGAAAATCGCTGCCCCAATTTGTGGATGCACGCTCTCCAAAGCAACTGGTGATCTGCCCGCTCCGGGTCACGTCCTGACATCAAGCGGACTTGGGGCTAAGCCTGAGAAGGGCCGATATGCGACATCAGTCTCCATAGCATTCGCCGCCATGCCCAGAAACGAAATGCATTCGGCAGCGCAACGTGTCGTTCAACGAGCCGCAGGGGAATTGTCAGCCCGCCAGGCAGACCACAGCAAGAGGGGGAGGGCTACGATCTGCGCAACGGTGAGGACAAGGAGCAGTCCAAAGTTGTTGGCGGCGAAGTTTCCGGCTTCAAGGGCATCTCTCACATGCCCGATCGCAACCCCGATGAAGAACAAAACAACGTAGCAGACGACTGCGCTCTTGAATGCCAGGCTGCGCCAGACAGACACGATTGCCACGATGCCAATTGCCATGTCCGTGACGCCGATCTCGAACTGGAACGGACTGACCTGCCAGCCGATGGACTCCGCCGCGATCGCCGGGAAGAACACGTGGAATGCACCTGCCCAGAATGAGGCAACCCCGACGGACAGGAGGATCAGCCAGTCGAGCAGGCGCACGGCAAGCGACCGGCCATCGTGCCGCACCAGCGCAATCAGGATTGCCATGGCGAACATGATGGCCGGAATGTTGGACAAAAGCAGCTGAATGAATTTGGCCACGAATCCAATTTCCCGAATTGAGGGGAAATCCCGCGCGCCACTCTAGAGCTGAATGAGTCGAGTTGGAACCAACTTTGATTTCCCTCCCCACAAGGGGAAGGGGGGAATTCTGATTCCTTCCAACTTCATTCCGCGCTAGCGGCGGCGCACGTGGCGTTCGACGGAGGACAGCAGATCATCGGCAGCGGTGCCGCCACGGGTGCCGCCGCCGAGGATATCGTCCAGCGTCCTGCGGCCGCGTTCGATCTGCTCCCGGCGC
>JBGSNJ010000110.1:0-1515 GCA_041739715.1 Aestuariivirga sp. | reverse complement strand
ATGTTCACCGGCACGTTCACCGCAAGGCCGCCGAGGCTGGTTTCCTTGTAGCGCTCGTTCATGTCGACGCCGGTCTGGCGCATGGTTTCGATCGCGGTGTCCAGCGGCACGAAATGCGTGCCGTCGCCCTTGAGCGCCAGCGAGGCGGCGGTCACCGCCTTCACCGCGCCCAGCGCGTTGCGCTCGATGCAGGGCACCTGCACCAGCCCCGCCACGGGGTCGCAGGTCATGCCAAGGTGGTGTTCGAGCGCGATTTCGGCGGCGTTTTCCACCTGCTCGGGCGTGCCGCCCATCACCGCGGCCAACCCTGCGGCGGCCATGGCCGAGGCCGATCCCACCTCGCCCTGGCAGCCGACTTCCGCGCCGGAGATCGAGGCATTGTGCTTGATGATGCCGCCAACCGCCGCGCTGGTCAGCAGGAAGTCGCGTATGCCGTTCTGGTCGGCGTCCTCGTGGAAGTGGAGGTAGTAGCGCAGCACGGCGGGCACCACGCCCGCCGCACCATTGGTGGGTGCCGTCACCACGCGCCCGCCGGCGGCGTTCTCCTCGTTCACCGCCATGGCGTAGACGGCCAGCCAGTCATTGGCGAGCAGGGGGTTGTGGCGGTTCTGCTTCCACTCTTCCTTCAGCTTGTCGTGGATCGACTGGGCGCGGCGGCGAACCTTCAGCCCGCCCGGCAGCGTTCCGTCTTGCGAAATGCCGCGCTCGATGCAGCCGCGCATGGCGTCCCAAACGGCGTCGAGCCGCGCATCCAGCGTCTCGCGGGAAAGATGCGCCTCCTCGTTCGCCCGCTTCATCTGGGCAATCGAAAGGCCGGAGCGGCGCGCCATCGCCAGCATCTCGGCAGCGGTGGCGAAGGGGTATGGCACGCCGGAGGGCGAGGCGGGCTTCTTGCCGGACTTGGAGGCTGCGAGCTCCTGCTCGTCCACCACGAAGCCGCCGCCGATGGAATAATAGACCCGCCGCAGCAGCAAACGTTTGTTTGCATCGAAGGCGGAAAATTCCATGCCGTTGGCGTGTCCCGGCAATGGCCGCTTGCGGTCCATCACGAGGTCGCTCGCGGGGTCGAAGCGATAGGCCGGGTGGCCGGGCGGGGTCACGCGCTTGTCGCGCTTCACCGTCTCGACCATGGCGTCCATCGCATCGGGGTTGATGCTGTCGGGCTTCTCCCCGGCAAGGCCGAGGATCACGGCGCGGTCGGTCGCGTGGCCGATCCCGGTGTAAGCGAGCGAGCCGTGCAGCGATACGGTGATTGCGGCCACCTGCGCGCCTTGCGGGCGGGGCCAGTCGCCATGGGCGATCTCGTCGAGGAAGCGCGCGGCTGCCACCATCGGCCCCATGGTGTGCGAGCTCGATGGCCCGATGCCGATCTTGTAGAGGTCGAAAACGGAAAGGAACATCGCGTGCCTCCGGAGCTTTCGCCCACCCTAGTTGTCCGGCGCGCCGGCGATGCGCCCAAAAGCGGCACGCAATCGGCTTATCCGCGGCGTGCTTCCTCGATGTAGAGTTGGCGCA
>JBGSNJ010000055.1:0-3228 GCA_041739715.1 Aestuariivirga sp. | reverse complement strand
AGATCACGGCGTGCGTGCTCGACCGGCCCCGGCACGAGAAGATCATCGCGGACCTGCGCAGAGTTGGCGCGCGCATCAACCTGATCCCTGATGGCGACGTGGCTGGCGCAATTTCAACGGCAATGCCTGATGCAGGGATCGACATGTATGTCGGCCAGGGCAAGGCGCCTGAGGGCGTGCTGGCGGCGGCGGCGCTGCGCTGTGTCGGTGGGCAGATGCAGGCGCGGTTCGCATTCCGGAACGAGGCCGAGAAGTACCAGGCGCAGCGGACGGGCCTGAAGGACGCCGGCCGGCGCTATGAGCTGGACGACCTCGTGACGGGGGACGTGATTTTTTCAGCGACAGGCGTGACCAAGGGCGCGCTTCTGGATGGCGTTGGCCGGAGCCGTGGCGGGATCGCGACACACACGATGCTGATGTCCTCGGCTGATGGCGTCCTGCGGATGATCCGCTCCGTGACGCCGCAGCGCAGCTAGGGACACGGGCTCGCGATCTCGCAGGTGGGGCCTGCGAGGTAGTTCGCGGGAATTGGCGGACATCGAAGACGGGTGGGGCTCGGGCAGTCTCCGCGCGGTGCGCAGCCCCCTCCGTCTTGCGCGCAAGGGCGCGCAATCCACCTCCCCCGCCTGCTTCGCAGACGAGGGAGGACAAGGCTTGTCCTCCACCGGCGAAGCCGGGGGGGTATAGTGATGTCGGCGAAAAAATACCCATACTTGTGGGCCTGTCGCGGTGGGGCTTGCATTGAGCCGTTGACGGCTCCAGCCTCTCCGCAGATTTGGGGTAAGACGCTTGAACCGCGACATTCTGCAACATCATTTCCGAAGCAGACCGGGCCAACTTCTCTTTCACTACACCACAGCCCAGGGAGCGGCCTCGATCGCCGCCAACCGCACCATGTGGTTGTCAGAATTTTCGAAGACAAACGACGCAAAGGAATATGCATACGCGGAAGAGGTATACCTCAAAGCCTATCGCGATCGACAGGTGTGGATTGATCAATACCCAAGGTACGCGGCAACGTTTTCGCTGGTTGGTTTATCGCAAAACACCAAGATGATGATCGGGTGCCTGACCAAGAAAAGAAACGACCTGCAGCTCTGGCTGAACTACGCGGACCAGGCGACCGGATGTGTTGTCGCGTTAGATGCACATTGGCTCAACTGCTACGCCGGCGTGGCAATGCGAAAGGTAAATTACAGCCCCACGTATCTGCGTCGTTTCGTGAATATCGGATGGAGTATGCTCCAGTCGCAGTACGAAGCCGCTCCTGATGAAACCGCAGAGCTAGTCGACCTGTCGCAGTCGTTCGTCCTCGATCTGTACGCGTTCAAGCATCCCAGCTTCAGGTCGGAACATGAGGTACGGATAAGCAGACTAACTGCTTACGGAAAGCCGGGAGAAGAGGGCCTATGAACCGCTCCGGATTTGTCGGAGGCTCCTTTTCTTGAGAAAGTGGAGCCATGAGCAAGAAGAACGTACCGAAGTATTCGCCTGAGGTCCGCGATCGAGCGGTCCGGATGGTGATGGAGCACGGCGCTGAGCACGCCTCGCAGTGGGCGGCGATCGTGTCGATCGCAGCCAAGATCGGGTGCACGCCGCAGACGCTGCATAACTGGGTCGCGCAGGCCGAACGGGATCAGGGTCGTCGCGCAGGTCCCTCAAGCGACGAGCGCGAGCGGATCAAGGCGCTGGAGCGCGAGAACCGCGAGCTGCGCCAGGCCAACGAGATCCTCAGGAAGGCCAGCGCGTATTTTGCCCAGGCGGAGCTCGACCGCCGGTTCAAGCCATGATCGCCTTCATCGACGATCATCGCGCCACGTACGGGGTCGAGCCGATCTGCCGGGTTCTGAAGATCGCCCCTTCCACCTTCCATGCACACGCTTCGCGCCGGCGGCGCCCTGACAAGGCGCCGCCGCGCATCCAGCGCGATGAGGCGCTGAAGCCCCAGATCCTTCGGGTCTTCAGCGAGAACTTCCAGGTCTATGGCGTGCGCAAGGTCTGGCGTCAGTTGCTGCGCGAAGGCTTCGAGGTCGCCCGTTGCACCGTCTCAAGGCTGATGAAGGCCATGGGGCTCAAGGGCGTCATTCGAGGTAAGCCGCATCGCACGACGTTCAGCGACAAGCCGGCGCCTTGTCCGCTCGATCGGGTGAACCGCAACTTCAAGGCGCCGGCGCCGAATGTGCTCTGGGTCAGCGACTTTACCTATGTCTCCACCTGGTCTGGCTTCGTCTACGTCGCCTTCGTCATCGACGTTTACGCCAGGAAGATTGTCGGTTGGCGCGTCAGTCGCTCGGCTCACGCAGGCTTCGTTCTCGATGCACTCGAGCAGGCGCTGCACGATCGAAGGCCCGTCTCCGACGGCGGGCTCGTCCATCACAGCGACAGAGGATCGCAATACGTGTCTATAAAATACACCGAACGCCTCGCCGAGGCCGGACTCGAACCCTCCGTCGGCAGCGTCGGCGACTCCTATGACAACGCGCTCGCAGAAACGATCAACGGCCTCTACAAAGCGGAGGTGATCTGGCGCAAAGGTCCGTGGAGATCGCTTGATGCCGTCGAGTACGCGACGCTCGAATGGGTCGACTGGTACAACAACCGCCGGCTGCTCGAGCCCATCGGCAACATCCCGCCCGCCGAGGCAGAAGCCGCCTACTACGCTATGATGGAGAACCAAGCCGTCGCAGCCTGACTCAAACCAAACAGCCTCCGGGGTTACCGGGGCGGTTCATGGCCGCTCTGGACCTTTCTTTCTCAGACGCTCTACGCGCTCTGTCGGAGAGAGCGGTTCGCGGCCTTGGGTTTTCTGGAATTCAGCGGAGGCTTCCGGCGTAGGGTTGGACCGCAGCTCTTCGATGCGCTCGAAGGCGCTTTTGGCTTTCGGCGGTTCGCCCTTTTGCATCAGGCGATAATTGGCGGCGTCGCGGTGCAGTTCGCGCAGCCGTTCTGCATGACGGCTTCGGGCTTGCTGTATTTGTTGCTGGAGCGATTGACGCTCGGTCTGTTGTGCCTGGAGGAGAGCGTGGCGCTGTTCGCGGTCGCGGTGGAGTGCCCAAAGCGCCTCCAGTTCATTTTGTTTGCGCAGCTTGGCGTAGGTTCCGGTGAGCCGATCCCATAGACCCGCCATGCCGCGCCGCATCCGGCCCGCGCGTTCGCTTGTTTCCTGTTCTTGACGGACCTGTTGCCCTGCATCGACTTTTGCACGCTCGGCGGCGTGCTGTTCTTTCA
>JBGSNJ010000051.1:0-2420 GCA_041739715.1 Aestuariivirga sp. | reverse complement strand
GAAGCGCTGATCCTGGTTACCGGCGAGCTGCCGCATCTGCCGCGGCGGCTGGTGGACTGGATGAAGACGGCGGCCCGCGCCGACCTGCAGCTGGCGTCGCGCAGGTATGCGGCCCTGATGGATGTGACGTTCAAGCGCATTACCATTCGCGATCAGCGCAGCCGCTGGGGTTCCTGCTCGGCGGGCGGCGAACTGTCCTACTCCTGGCGCCTGATCCTCACGCCCCCGCATGTGCTCGACTATGTGGCTGCTCATGAAGTCGCGCATCTCAAGCACATGAACCACGGCCCGCGGTTCTGGCGCCTCGTTCTCACGCATTGCCCCGATGCCGCGGCCGCCAAGCGCTGGCTCAAGACACACGGGCAAAGCGTGCATCGCGTCCGCATGTGACCGAAACACTGCGCTCCCGCCGAAGACGGGAGCGGCAGATTTCTTCAGCGGTTTTCCTTGTTGCGGGTCTGCCAGTGGGGCTTGGGGCGCGATTCGTCCGAGCCACCGGAGAAGAGGCTGCCCAGCTTCTCGAAGAACCCCTTGCGCTTCGGCGTCTCCGGCTGCGCGTCACCCGCCATATCCTGCGAGGGCACGTCGATGCGCGAGATCGTGGTAAGGTCCGGATCGCGGCTGATCGTTTCGCCGGGCAGCGGCCGTACCGAGAGGCCGCGATGGGCCTGCTGCATGACATCGCGCCAGATCTCGGTGGGCAACGCGCCGCCAGTGACGTTGCGGGTCGGCGAGTTGTCGTCATTGCCGACCCAGACGCCGGCCGTGTAGTCGGCCGTGTAGCCGATGAACCAGGCATCGCGGTAATCCTGGCTGGTGCCTGTCTTTCCGCCGATGTCGTATGCGCCGAACTGCGCGCGCTTTCCCGTGCCCTCCGTGACCACGGCGCGCATCATGCGGTTGAGGGCGCCGAGATCAAAGTCCGTGATCGCCTGGGTATAGCCGTCGCCATGGCGCTCGTAGAGCAGCTGGCCGTCGCGCGTCGAGATCCGCGTCACCACATGAGGGATCACCGGATAACCATTGTTCGCGAAGGGCACGAAGGCGGCCGTGAGTTCAAGCAGGGTCACTTCCGAGGTACCAAGTGCGATCGAGGCATCGCTCCCCAGGGGCGACGTGATGCCAAGCCGGCGCGCCGTCGCCGCAACCCGCTCCGGTCCCACCAGCATGACCAGCTTTGCGGCAATGGTGTTGAGCGAGAGCGCAAAGGCCGTCTCGAGCCTGACCGGCCCGAGATAGTTCTGACGGTAGTTTTCCGGCTGCCAGTTGCCGATACGCACCGGCTCGTCGACCTCGACCGTGTCCGGCCCGTAGCCCTGTTCGATGGCCGCCAGATAGAGGAAGGGCTTGAAGGCCGATCCCGGCTGGCGCTTTGCCTTGGTCGCGCGGTTGAACTGGCTCTTGCGATAGGACTTGCCGCCGACCATGGCCTTGACCGCCCCGAGACCATCCAGCATCACCAACGCGCCCTCCGAGGCCTTCACCTTGCGTCCTTCCTCGTTGAGCCGCTTGCGCAGCGCGAGTTCGGCGGAAGCCTGGATCGACGGATCGATGGTGGTCTCGATGACGATGGACTGATCGTAGCTCCCGACAAGTTCGGGCAGCTGTTCGCGCACCCAGTCGGCCACGAACTGCGTGGCGGGAATGTAGTCGGACGCCCGCACCTCGGCAGGCGCATTGATCGCGAGCTGGGCCTCCGCCGGCGAGATGAAGCCCTCCTCCTCCATGCTCTGCAGCACCAGCCTGGCGCGCCTGGCCGCCGCTTCCGGATTCTTCAGCGGATTGTAGTTCGAAGGCGCGGGGAGAATCCCGGCCAGCGTGGCGGCTTCGGTGAGGCTGAGTTCGGACGCCGACTTGCGATAATAGGTCTGGGCCGCCTTCTCGATGCCGGTCGCGCCCGCGCCATAATAGACCCGGTTCAGATAGAGCTGCAGGATCTCGTCCTTGCTGTACTGCGTTTCCAGCCAGACGGCGAGGACCGCCTCCTGCAGCTTGCGCTCCAGGGTGCGGGCCGGCGACAGGAACAGGTTCTTGGCCAGCTGCTGGGTGAGGGTCGAGCCGCCCTGCACCAGGCGGCCTGAGGCCAGATTGGTGAAGATGGCGCGGCCAAGGCCGATGGGATCGACACCGTAATGGCTGCGGAAACGGCGATCCTCGATGGCGATCAGCGCATTGGGCACATAGTCGGGAAGATCGGCGAGGCGGGCCTCGTCGCCGCGGAAAGCGCCCTGCTCGGCCAGCATGGTGCCGTCGGCGGCCAGGATCATCAGCCCGGGCTCGCGCTCCGGGATGGTCAGCACGCCATTCTGGCTGAGCGTCAGCCAGATATAGCCGAAGAGCGCCGCGAGGCCGAAGGCGCCCCACAGCGCCGCAACGAAAATGAAGCGCAGCAGGAAGCCCATGAGCGACCGGCGGCGCCG
>JBGSNJ010000043.1:0-1776 GCA_041739715.1 Aestuariivirga sp. | reverse complement strand
GCGCGGGTTCGCACCGTCACGCGCGAGGAAGCGGGCGCGGCCGGTGCGGCCATGTTGGCCGCCGTGCAGCAGAAGCTCTACCCGTCGCTCGAAGCCTGCGCGGCGCAATGGGTCGATCCGCTGCTGGGCAGCGTCACGCCGCCCGACTCGGACCTTGTGAAGGCCTATGACGCCGCCTTCCCGCTCTACAAGGAAACCCGCGAAACCATGCGCCCCGTCTGGAAGGCCATGGCGGCGCGGCGCAGCGAGACCGGACATGCCGCATAAGATTTCCATCATCGGCGACCTCTTCATGCTTTCCTCCATGTTCGAGGAGGCGATCCGCGAGCGCTGCCGGCTCTTCGATTTCGAGATTGCCAGCCATGACCTGAAATGGCCGGACGAGCCGATGGAGCACGGCTATGCGGTTGCGGGCATGGACGGGCTCAAGGAATACATGGGATCGGCCGACGAGATCGTTGCGCTCGCCGGCGATGCCGAGATCCTGGTGACACAGCTGGCCCCGCTCTCGGCCGGCATGATGGACCGGCTGCCAAAGCTGAAATTCGTTGCTGTCTCGCGCGGCGGCCCGGTCAACATCGACATGAAGGCCGCACGCGAGAGGGGCATCATGGTGGTCAACACGCCCGGCCGCAATGCCAGCGCGGTGGCCGAATTCACCATCGGCGCCATCCTGGCGGAGACCCGCAACATCACCCGCGGCCATGATGCGCTGCGCCGCGGCGAATGGCGCGGCGATCTCTACCGCGCCGATCTTGCCGGCGAGGAGCTGTCGGAGATGACCGTGGGCCTGATCGGCTATGGCGAAGTCGGCCGCAGGGTGGTGCGGCTCCTCAAGGCCTTCGGCTGCCGCATCCTGGTGGCGGACCCCTATGTCCAGCTCTCGGCCGACGACCTGCGCGACGGCGTGATCCAGACCTCGCTCGACCGCGTTCTGGCCGAGTCGAATGTGGTCTCGCTGCATCCGCGCGTCACGCCGGAAACGACGAAGATGATGAACCGCGAGCGCTTCGCGCAAATGAAGAAGGGCTCCTACTTCATCAACACGGCGCGCGGACCGCTCGTCGACTACGATGCGCTGCATGAGGCGCTCGAGAACGGTCACCTGCGCGGCGCCATGCTGGAGACCTTCGATGTCGAGCCAAAGCCCGCCGAGTCCGGCCTTTTGCATCTTCCCAACGTGACCCTGACGCCGCATATCGCGGGCGCCTCGGTGAAGACCGTGCGTTATGCCGCGGGCCTCGCCGCCGAGGAGGTCCGGCGTTATCTCGCGGGCGAGCCGCCACTCAACCGGTGCTGATGGGCAGGCCATGACCGATCTCGGGTCCGTCGATCTTCTTGTCATCGGTGGCGGCATCAACGGCGCCGGCATCGCGCGCGATGCCGCGGGCCGCGGCCTCTCGGTGCTTCTCTGCGAGAAAGACGATCTGGCGCAGGGTACCTCGTCGCGCTCGGGCAAGCTGATCCATGGCGGGCTGCGCTACCTGGAGTATTATGAATTCCGGCTGGTCCGCGAAGCGCTGATCGAGCGCGAGGTGCTTCTCCGCGCCGCACCTCACATCGTCTGGCCGATGCGCTTCGTGCTGCCGCATTCGCCCGAGCAGCGCCCGGCCTGGATGGTGCGCCTCGGCCTCTTTCTCTACGACCATCTCGGCGGGCGCGAAAAACTGCCGGGCTGCCGCCGCCTCGACCTGCGCCGCGATCCGGAAGGCGCGCCGATCAAGGAGCAATATAGGCTTGCCTTCGAATACTCGGACTGCTGGGTGGACGACGCCC
>JBGSNJ010000042.1:0-2619 GCA_041739715.1 Aestuariivirga sp. | reverse complement strand
GGCGCCGATCAGCACGGACTTGCGGGTGGAGGCGCTGGTGGTCTTGCCGATCACGAGTCCCGCAGCGCTGCCGAGAAGCGCGCCGGCACCGGCGCCGACGGCCGTGTTCGAGATCTTCTGCTCGCCCGTATAGGGATCGGTGGAGCAGGCGGCCAGCATCAGGGCGGCGCACAGGATGATCGAGATTTTACACAGCATGGTTTCCCCCGGTTTTCGCAGGTTCATCAACGCCCCATGTGGCCGCAATATGATTAACGATGGGTTATTCTGCGGCAGCCAGGTCTTCGGCCACAAGGAAGCCGCCGGACTGGCGGCGCCACAACGAGGCATAAACTCCATCTAGCGCAAGGAGTTCCTTGTGGGTGCCTTCTTCGACGATGCGACCCTTGTCCATGATCACCAGCCGGTCCATGGCCGCGATGGTGGAGAGCCGATGCGCCACCGCGATGACGGTCTTTCCTTCCATCAGCGTGTAGAGATTTTCCTGAATGGCCTGCTCCACTTCGGAGTCGAGCGCGCTGGTGGCCTCGTCGAGCACCAGGATCGGCGCGTTCTTGAGCAGCACGCGCGCGATGGCGATGCGCTGGCGCTGCCCGCCCGAGAGCTTCACACCGCGCTCGCCGACATGCGCGTCGTAACCCTTCCGCCCCTTCGGATCGACAAGATGTGCGATGAACTCGTCGGCATGGGCCTTGCGGGCTGCCGCCTCGACGTCTGCCATACTCGCGTCGGGATTGCCGTAGCGGATGTTGTCGATCACGGAACGGTGCAGCAGCGAGGTGTCCTGCGTCACCACGCCGATCGCGGCGCGCAGCGAATCCTGCGTCGTCCTGGCGATATCCTGTCCGTCGATCAGGATGCGGCCCTGCTGCAGGTCGTAGAAGCGCAGCAGCAGATTGGCCAGGGTCGACTTGCCCGCGCCGGAACGCCCGACGAGCCCCACCTTCTCGCCCGGCCTGATGGTGAGATTCAGGTGATCGACCACGGTGCGGCCGCGCACCGGTGCGACGCGGCCATAATCGAAGGTCACGTCCTCGAAGCGGATTTCGCCCCGGCTGACGGCCAGGGGGCGGGCGTCCTCGTCATCCTTGATACTGCGCTCGCGCGCGATGGTCTCGACGCCGTCCTGGATGACGCCGACGTCCTCGAAGAGGCTGGCCACCTCCCAGATGATCCACTGCGACATGGCCTTGATGCGCAGCGTGAGGCCGATGGCAAAGGCGATGGCCCCGGTGGTGATGGCATTGTTGTACCACAGCGAGATCGAGATGGCGGCCATGGTGAAGATCAGCACGCCCGAGAGGATCTGCAGCGTCGATGTCATGAGCGTCGACAGGCGCATGGAGCGATGGACCGCGTCCAGCATCCAGGTCATGCCTTCCTTGGCATAGCCGTCCTCGCGGTCGTGATGGGCGAAGAGCTTGACGGTGGGGATGTTGGTGTAGCTGTCCACCACCCGGCCGGTGACCAGCGAGCGCATGTCGGCCTGTTCGGCCGAGATGCGGCCGAGCCGCGGCACGAAGTACCAGCAGGCTGCAACATAGCCGGCCAGCCAGATCAGCATGGGCACCATGAGCCAGAGATCGCTGGTGGCCACCAGCACCAGGGCGCCGACGAAGTAGACGCAGACATAGACGATGACCTCGGTGAACTTCATCACCGCATCGCGCACGCCCAGTGCGGTCTGCATCACCTTGGTGGCGACGCGCCCAGCAAAGTCGTTGGTGAAGAAGTCCATGCTCTGGCGCAGCACATAGCGGTGCGCGGTCCAGCGGATGCGCATGGCATAATTGCCGCGCAGGCCCTGATGCGAAATGGATTCGGAAATGAAGTTGAGCAGCGGCAGAACGATGAGCACCACCGCGCCCATCACGATGAGCTTGGTGCCATGGTCCTGCCAGAAGGTTTCGCGGTTCGCTGCGGTGAGAAAGTCGACGAGATCGCCGAGGAAGGCGAAGAGATAGACTTCGAGGAAGGCGATGGCGGCCGAAAACAGCATCGACACCGCCAGCAGCGGCCAGAAGGGCTTGGTATAATGCCAGGCAAAGGCCAGCAGGCCCGGCGGCGGCATCTGCGGCCGGTCAGGCGGAAAGGGATCAACCCGGCTTTCAAGCCAGTGGAAGAAGCGGTTGAACACGGATAACTCCAGGCACCGCCATGGGTGCTGAACTCGATACGGATCGAGGGCCTTATAGACCCGCGAATCGGGGCCGCAAAGTGGCGGCAGGGCACGGGATTACAGTGTTTCCGGCACGGCAAGTCCCCGGAAAATGCATGAGCCTCTGCATGCCTGCATGCTAGGTACCGGACATGCCGTCCGCCACGCGTCTCATACCACTGATCATCGCCTCGGCACTGTTCATGGAGAACATGGACCAGACGATCATCGCCACGTCGCTGCCGGCGATCGCTGCCGATCTCGGCACCAGCCCCATCGTGCTGAAACTGGCCTTCACCACCTATCTGCTGAGTCTCACGGTCTTCATCCCGATCAGCGGCTGGCTGGCCGACCGATTCGGCGCGCGGCACGTGTTCCGGGTGGCCATTGCCGTCTTCACGCTCGGGTCGGTGGCCTGCGGCCTGTCGTCCTCGCTGGGAGAACTGGTGGCGGCGCGCGCC
>JBGSNJ010000038.1:0-1840 GCA_041739715.1 Aestuariivirga sp. | reverse complement strand
CCCTTGCTGTCCGGCTCTGTGGAGCCGGACAGCCCTTGGGGGTAAAGCTTACTTGACCTGGTCCGCGGTCAGAACCGTCATGGCGCGTGCCGATTCACGGACCTTGTCGCCTTCCTCGCCCGGAAGGGGGATCAAGCCCTTCTCAGAAAGATATCCATCCTCGCCGACAGCCTTTTCCGACGTGAACTCGGCCACGAATTCCGTCATGCCAGGAATGACCCCGACATGCTGCTTCTTGGCGTAGACGAACAGCGGGCGGGCAACCTTGTATTCACCCGATGCGATGGTCTCGAAGGTCGGCGCAACGCCGTCGACGGGGAGGCCGCGGATCAGGGCGGCGTTCTCGGCCACGTTGGCGAAACCGAAGATGCCGAAGGCGTTCGGATTGTTCGACAGCTTCTGTACGATGAGATTGTCATTCTCGCCGGCTTCGATGAACAGGCCATCTTCGCGCATGCTCTTCCAGACCGCCTCGAATGCCTTGGCGTCGGCCTTCTTGAGTTCCTTCAGGCTGTCGAAGGACTCGGCGCCCTTTTCCATGACCAGCTCATGGAAGCTGTCACGCGTACCGGAGGTGGGCGGCGGACCAAGAACCTCGATCTTCACCGCCGGCAGCGACGGATCGATCTCGCTCCACATCGTGTAGGGGTTGTCGACCAGCTTGCCGTCCTTGTCCGGCACCTGCTTGGCAAGCGCCATGAAGATCTGCTGCTTCGTGAGCGGAACTTCCGGAGCCTTCATGGAATTGGCGAAGGCCAGGCCGTCGAAGCCAACCTTGATCTCGACGATGTCCGTCACGCCGTTCTTGACGCAATCCTCGAACTCGCCCTTCTTGATGGCGCGCGAGGCATTGGTGAAATCGGGATGAGCTTCGCCGACTCCGGCGCAGAACAGCTTCATGCCGCCACCGGTACCGGTCGACTCGACCACCGGGGTCTTCATGCCGGAGGTCTTGCCGAATGTTTCGGCCACGGCAGTGGTGAAGGGGTAAACCGTCGAAGATCCGACGATGCGGATCTGGTCGCGGGCGGCAAAGGCGGGGCTGGCGGCCAGCGCCAGAAGGCTTGCGGCGGCGAGAATGCGTTTCATGTCTGTCGTCTCCTGTCTGAACTGACGAGGCGGACCATAAGTATCGCGCAAGACAGGTATGTGACGTGAAAATTACAATATTATGACGGTTTAGTGTATTGAATTATTTGTCTATTTTACCGCAGGCAGGCGAATGGTAAAGGCGCTGCCCTGCCCTGGTTCCGAGGCGATTGAAAGACGCCCGCGATGCCGGTTGAGGATGTGCTTGACGATCGCCAGCCCCAGCCCGGTACCCCCGCGCATGCGGCTTTCCAGCACACTTACGCGGTAGAACCGCTCTGTCAGGCGCGGCAGATGTTCAGCCGCGATACCGGGGCCATGGTCGCGGACCGTCAGTTCCATGTGATCATTGGCCGGTCCACCCTCGATCTCGATGCGCTTGCCCGAACTGCCGTACTTCAGCGCGTTCTCCACCAGGTTCTGCACCACCTGCAGCAGCTCGTCGCCATCGCCGATCACCGGCAGCGGGCCCGGCAGATCAAGGACGATCGTGCAGTCGAGCTCGCGTGCCACGCCATCCAGATTGTCGCGCACCATGCTGGCGATCTGGGCCAGATCGGCCGTACCGGTCGGCCGCACATGCTCGTTGATCTCGATGCGCGACAGCGACAGGAGGTCGTCGATCAGGCGGCGCATGCGGTCGGCCTGCTGGCGCATGAGGCCGAGGAAGCGGGTGCGCGCCGCCTCGTCGTTGCGGGCCGCGCCCTGCATGGTCTCGATGAAGCCGGAGAGCGAGGCCAGCGGCGTACGC
>JBGSNJ010000030.1:0-2826 GCA_041739715.1 Aestuariivirga sp. | reverse complement strand
GACCGTTACCCCTGACGTGGCATGCGCATAGCTCACCATGTCGGTGCCGCTGCCGCCGTTCAGGACATTGTTTCCGAGATCGCCTTCCAGCACGTCGTTCTTGCCCGAGCCCGTCAGGTTCTCGATGCCGCTCAGGAGATCGCCCTCGGCGTCTCCGCCCGTGCCCGTTCCTGTGATGAGGCTGACCGTGACGCCGGCAGCCGAAGCCGCATAACTCGCCGTGTCGATGCCAAGGCCCCCATTCAGCGTGTCGGCACCCCCCTGGCCAGCCAGCACATTGTTGCCGCCATTGCCGGTGATGACGTTGTTCAGCGCATTGCCGGTGCCGTTGATGTTGCCGGAGCCTTCGAGGGTCAGGTTCTCGATCTCGCCCTTGACGCGCGATGAAGCGACCAGGCTGAAGGTGACGGTGGAGCGCACCGTGTCGAGGCCGTCGGCTCCGGTACTGGTTTCGTCGACGATGTCGGACGTGCCGCCCACCACATAGGTGTCATTGCCTTTGCCGCCCACCATCGTGTCGTTGCCGGACCCGCCGTCCAGAAGGTCGTCGCCCTCCTCGCCATAGAGCGCGTCGTTTCCGGCGTCTCCCCGCAGCGTGTCGTTGCCGGCGCCGCCATAGGCTTCGTCATTCTCGCCACCGGCGGAGACGGTGTCGGCATCTGCCGTTGTTCCCGAGGACGAGCGGATGACCCAGGAGGATCCATTCCAGAAAAAAATGCCTTCCGCGTTGAATCGTTCGCGCGAACCGGAGCCGACAAGATCAGCCATGAAGAGGTCCCCGTTAGAGCCTGATCAGGTGACCAATTCTTGCTGTCGTCACCTGGACCGCTGCGAGACCTGGCTGCGAGCCATCGACTGGGAGACCCAGTCCGGAACGCAACACAACGGAAAGCCTGCCGCAACGGACGCGACAGGATTAGCGGGACTTCCTTAACAATGATTCTACTTGGTTGACCGGTTCACGCCCTGCGTTCGATGGCCGGCAACATCCTCGATTTTCTTGCATACCAAGCAAGGCGATGCCCGGTGCTGCTACCCACCAGGCATTTGCGACGACCTGCGCCTGGACGGATTGAGCCAAGCAGCCGAAAGGCCTGATGCCACTTACTGGCTTGTCTGCTTTGCTGCCGCCAGCGCTGCTTCGAGTTCCGTCACCTTGCCCTGCAGGGTTGTGACCTGGCCAAGTGCGGCTTCTGCCTGCGTCTTCGCCTCGGAAAGCTGCGATTCAAGAGCCTTGCCAGCCTCCTGGAGCTTTGTGACCTCGCCGGCTGCGGATTCGGCTGCAGTCTTCGCTTCCGTCAGCTGCGTCTCCAGGCCGGCAACGCTGCCTTGAAGGGTCTTCAGCGGGCCTTGCATGTACATGTAAGTTGCCAGGACTCCGACCAAAAGGCCTACGACCGCGCTGATTACTGTCTTCATTTGATGGCTCTCCTCTTACCTTGATGCCGGGGGCTTCAGTATGCCGGCGTCAGAGCGTTGACGCTTGGCGTTGCCTGACTTCCACCGCTGCAGACCACAACTTGTGAATGATGTTATACTCTTTTTCCCTGACACTCAAACAGCTCGTTAACTTTCGCAATCGACGTGAACCTGCCCATCGTCAGTTGAACCAGATCGCGTAGCCGAGGAAATTCCCCTGAAGCAGACCCATGATCCGGGACCAGGTCTCGCTGGAGGTCAATTCGCCGTCCTCCAGGTATGGCAGGGCGGCGGACCCCTGCATCCAGAGCACCGGATCGAATGTCCTGGGTTCCGTAAAGACCCGGCGCAGATTGATACCCTTCTCGAGGCGCCAATGCGGGATGAGTTTGCGGCCCGTCAGGAGCGCATCGAACTCGCCGAGGAACAGCAGCCAGCCGTCGACCGTTTCTTGCGTGACAGGCACGCCCGGCAGCACACCCCTGGCCTGCCGTGGATTGGGGATCCACTCCGAGTCATCATCCGTTTCGGCGAGAATGAATGTCCAGCTCTCGCGGCTGAGCGCCACCACATTCTCCAGATGGCCAAGGACGGCCTCCATGCGCTTGGGTTCCGTCACCGGCCAATGCATCAGATGAACGAATGCAATGAGGTCGGCGAAGGAGGCCGCAGAAGGGTCGCCGAAGAGATTTGACGGGGTGGCGACGAGAATGGCGTTCGGCAGGCCCGCGCGCGGAAAGAACATGTGGAAGGATGCGTCGAAACCCTGCTGCCAGTCATGGGCCAAGGGGAATTCGAGCAGCGCGCTCAACAGATGCGTATAGCCGCGCAGCCACGCGGCATCGCCCCGGTCGAGCACGACAGCAAAGGCTTCGGCATCCTGCGCCGTGATGTTGCCGCCACCCAGCGTGCTGTCGAAAACTCTCCACAGCGTCTCATCTTCTGACGCGGTTCCGTCGCCATCGAGGTCAAGCCGAACAAGGCCGATCGCCACCGGCAGTTTCACCTCTCCCGAACCCATGCCTGCCAGCGTAACCTGTGCTGCGGCGAGATCAGACAGGGACGCCATGAGAAAGCCTCTCATCTTCTCATAGGTCAGAGGTTCCGGCGCAGGATTGAGTGGCAGAGGAAACCGCAGGAAGGGCACGGCGCCCTGAAGGCCGCGCGGCTGTTCGAGGCCGTGGCGATACATGAACTGCGACATGTGTTCGATCGCGATCAGGAACTGGGTGGCGCCCAGACCGAAGCGCAGTTCGTCGTCGGCGCGTGCTTCTTGCAGCCGGTCCCCGAGATCCTTCCTCAGTTCCTCGAGCTGACCGTTGCGCAAGTGTTCGCGCATCAGCTGGGTAGTGCCTGTGTCCGCCACGGCTGCAACCGCCATGACCCCTGAGAACAGGGCCGCAAGCA
>JBGSNJ010000027.1:0-16505 GCA_041739715.1 Aestuariivirga sp. | reverse complement strand
GATGGACATTGCCTTCAGCGACGCCCTGCGCCTCTACATGGCGAACAGGGGCGTGTGGGAGGCGATCTACTCGGCCGGACCGCAGGTCTCCTTTGCGCATTCGGAGGCCGACATCGACCGCTATCTGGACGTGGCCGGATCTTTCATTGCGGAACTCCTTGCCTGAGGTGGCTCTGGCTAGTCGCGCGTCCGCTTTCTGCTGCGCCGGACAAGATAGACGGCAATCAAGCCCAGGCCGACCCCGATCACCATTTGGAGAACATCGCTCATAGCCGCGATGCTAAGGGCTGCGGGGCCGGCGATCAAGCGCGGATGAGCGACCTTCAGTCAACCTCCTGCCGAGTCCGGGGAGCAGAAGATTTGCTTGGGGGGCGGCTGGACTGGTGCGGCTACAGGACTCGAACGATTGTCTGAAAGGTCTGAAGACACACAATGTAGTGTTCGCATCGTCTTGATGATACCGCCAAATCTACGGCCATTCAGGTTCGACCGGTACTTGGCAGAATGGCACTGCTCTCAGGCGTTCGGTTTCAGCTTACTGCTGAAGCTTGGCAAGGCCAGCGGCGAAGCCGGCAAGCGAAACCGAGAAACTGAAGTTCTGCCCATTCCGGGTCTTGGCCACCACCTTGAACTCCTGCCCCTTGCGCCCTTCGACCAGCACATCCTCATCGAGCGGGAACAGCGAAACGATCCCCGACGGCACCGACGTGGTGAACGGCTTCTTGCCGACATCCTTGCCGTCGATCTGCAACATAAGCCCTTCCGGAACTGAAAGCTGATGGGGCGCGATAATCCGCATCGAGGGCTTGCCGTCCACGAGTAGCACCGTGATCTGCGAAACGAGTGTTGCCGGTGCCGTTGTCCGCAACTGCTTGTCGAGCTGGCAATCGACGGTGGCGCCGTCGGCGGCCGGCTGGCAGGACACCGTCCAGGGAGTCTCCGTCGCCTTGATGCTGGACGGTTCGGCCGGAGTCTGGGCTCCAGCCGCAGCCATACCGGCCAACAGCGCGACCAGGCAGGCCGGCAGGGCCTTGGCGTACCCCATGGCGACTCTCATGCGCCGGCCTCCAGCGGATCATGGGTAATGAAGGAGAGGATGTCGTTGCTGGCAAAGCCCAGCGCCATGGGCTGCCGGCAGCCGGGCACGATGGCGAGGTCATAGAGTTCGGCCACCGCGCCATCGATGCGGAACCACTGCACGCAAGCACCGGTCGTCAGGTCGATCACCTGGACGCCACACCAGGGCTCGGAACTGGTCTCCGCCAGGCGCTGGTCCAGAGCCAGGCCCTCGAAGCGCTGGTAGCGGGGCTTGGAGAGGCCGACGAAGGCAAACTTGCCATGAAAGGCGAGCCCCCGCACGAAACCGGGGCAGAAGGCCAGGGGCTTGAAGCTGCCCTTGTTCCCGTCGAACTCCACATGCCCCAGCTCGCCGGTCCCGGAATTGAGCACCCAGAGCTTGCCGTTCCACAGGCGCGGCGAATGCGGCATGGACAGGCCTTCGCAGACGATCTCGTTGCTCTCGACATCGATGACGATGCCGCCATCGGCCCGCCGGTCGCGCCAGCCGTCGATGGTGTCGGAGCGGCTGACGGCCGTCACGTATCGCGGCTTGCCATTCTCCATGGCCAGGCCGTTGAGATGGCAGCGGTCCTCATCGATGATCTTCGAGATGAAGGAAGGTTTCCAGATGGGGGTGAAGCTGTGGGCGGCGGAGGGCTTGGCCAGGCAGTTGAAGCGGGTATTGACGAAGACAACGCCGCCATCCGCGGTCAGCCCGATGTCATGGGCGTCGAGGATGCCTGTCACGTGACAGAGCCGAGGCACGAAGCAGGCATCATGGGTGTGATTGATGAATTCGCCGGGTTTGAGCGCATTCTCGAAACGGATGACCTGGAACAGGCTGGCCAGCACGATCTTGCCGGGAGCCGTGGCGATCCCCATCGCCTTCTGGAAGAAGCGCTCGTGGACGTTGAGCCCGCCCTTGGCGTTGCGGCCAAGCAGATAGAACTTGCCCGACTGGTAGGAGGAGATGGCAAGCGAGCCCTTGATCGAGGCCAGAAAGCCGGGCAACCCGGGTGAGCAGCTGTAGGTGACCTTCGATGGCTGTTCTGCCGGTACCTGGGCCGGCTTGACTTCGGCCGCTTCTGTTTCGGTCATGGAACTCCATCTCCAGGTGATGCGGGGTATCCTTGCAAGAGGACGGCAATCTTCGCAAGCCCGTCAGCGTGCCAAAAAAGTCACAGTGGCAAGGCATTGCACCTACTACAGATACATTTACTTGACCTAACAATGATCACCGAAGGATATATAGAATGTGGTGGGAATCGGCTTGAGTCCAAGCTGATGATGAGAGGCTGAATCAATGAATCTCAAGCTTGTTCGTAGAAACCTCCTCCTAGGATCGGCCTTTGTCATATCGGGGGTGGTTGGCGGCGGCTACAGCCGCGGGGCCTATGCGGCCTGTCTCGCGGGTCCATCGCCCACCTATATTTGTTCCGGCAATAACGCTGTCACCCAATCGATCCTCAACGTGACCGATGCGACGGTCTCGACAGCGCCGGGCTTCGACGTGAATGCAGCAGCCGGCAATGGCGTCGAAATCACGGGCGACGGCGACATCAGCTTCACCGACGCAAACGAATCAGACATCACCGGAGTCACCAACGGCCTTTACATCAGAGGCTTGGGAGGAATTGGCGGCGGCAGCGTCACGGTCGACGTCACCGGCGATTTCACGGGCGATAATGACAACGGCATTTATGCTCGCAACGAGTCAGGTGGCACCAGCCTGACAGTGACGACGGGCGAAGACTCGGAACTTGAAGGTGAAGACAACGGCTTGCGTGCGACGAGCTATGGTTCGGGTGCGGTAAGTGTTACCGTGAATGGCGAAGCAACTGGCAATAACCTTGACGGCGTCCTTGCAGAGAATTTCAACGGAACCAATTTGATCGTAAGAACCGGTGCCAACTCGGATATCTATGGCAACAACCACGGCATACAGGCAAGCAACTACGGCTCGGGCTATTTGAGCGTTACAGCCAACGGCGATGTTAAGGGCAGGGGCGTTGCTGGAATTCGCGCTTACAATGCATCTGGGACAGAACTGACGATTGCAACCGGTGCCGACTCGAACATTGAAGGCGGCTCCAACGGCATTTATGCCCTGAACAATGGCTCTGGCGATCTGGCGGTTACCGCCAACGGCGATGTCACGGGCTTGAACAGTGAAGGTATCCTTGCCACCAACAATGGCAATAGCGCCCTGACCGTCGAGGCCAATGGCAAGGTCACGGGCGGAGCCGATTCCCTTTCGGGCGGCGGCAATGACGGCATCTTCGCCAATAACTACGGCACCAACCTGACGGTGAAGGCGGGCGCGGACTCGGAGATCGAGGGCCGGGGCGCCGGCATCCGCGCCTACAACAACGGCAGCGGCTATCTGTCAATCACCGCCGATGGCGAAGTCACGGGCACAGACTTTGAGGGCATCCGCGCCTACAACTCCTCTGCTGGCACCAGCCTGACGGTGACGACGGGCGAGGAGTCAGACGTTGAGGGAGGCCTCCAAGGCATCAGCGCCACTAACAATGGCAGTGGCTCCTTGACTGTAACAGCAAGTGGCGACGTCACCGGTTCCGGCTCTGACGGCATCTACGCCTACAACTCAGGGAACGGCACCTCCTTGTCGGTGACGACGGGCGAAGACTCGGCGATCGAAGGCAACACCTACGGGATACGCGCCCGGAACTATGGCTCTGACGCGCTGACCGTTACGGCCAGTGGCGATGTCACCGGCTCGGGCTCTGACGGCATCCACGCCTACAACTCCTCCGCCGGCACCTATGTGTCGGTGACGACGGGCGAAGACTCGGCGATCGAAGGCGCCACCTACGGCATCCGCGCCTTTAACAACGGCTATGGCGATCTGTCAGTTACCGCCAATGGAGACGTCACCGGCAACAGCAGGGACGGCATCTATGCACGGAACAACGGGACTGGTCTTGATTCGGATCTTACGGTGAGGACGGGCGAAGGCTCGGTGATCGAAGGCTATACCTTTGGCATTCGCGCCATTAACTATGGCTCTGGCTCGCTGACCGTTACGGCCAATGGCGATGTCACGGGCTCGGGCTCTGACGGCATCCTCGCCTACAACTCGGGCTATGGCTTGTCCGTGACGACGGCCGAGGAGTCAGACGTCGATGGCAACACCTACGGCATCCGCGCCGTCAACCTTGGGGGCGGCCCACTGGTTGTTACGGCCAATGGCGATGTCACGGGCTCGGGCAACGACGGCATCTTCGCCAACAACTCGGCAGCCGGCACCAACCTGACGGTGACGACGGGTGGGGGTTCCGACATTGATGGCGCCACCTACGGCATCAGGGCCTGGAACTATGGCAGCGGGTATCTGTCGGTCACCGCCAATGGCGATGTCACCGGCGACGGCAACGACGGCATCTATGCGTGGAATGATGGCACCAGCCTGACGGTAACGACGGGTGCGGAGTCAGACGTCGATGGCAACACTTACGGCATCCGCGCCCTGAACAACGGCACAGGCTCCTTGACCGTTACAGCCAATGGCGCTGTCACGGGCTCGAGCAACGACGGCATCTTCGCCAACAACTCGGCAACCGGCACCAACCTGACGGTGACGACGGGTGGGGGTTCCGACATTGATGGCGCCACCTACGGCATCAGGGCCTGGAACTATGGCAGCGGGTATCTGTCGGTCACCGCCGATGGCGATGTCACCGGCGACGTCAGCGACGGCATCTACGCGTGGAATGATGGCACCAGCCTGACGGTGACGACGGGTGCGGAGTCAGACGTCGATGGCAACACTTACGGCATCCGCGCCCTGAACGAGGGCACTGGCTCCTTGACCGTTACGGCCAACGGCGATGTCACGGGCTCGGGCAACGATGGCATCTACGCCAACAACTCATCGAATGGCAGCAACCTGACGGTGACGACGGGCGAGGAGTCGGTGATCGAGGGCAACAACTTCGGTATCCGCGCCCTGAACAATGGTTATGGTTCCCTGAGCGTTACGGCCAATGGCGATGTCACCGGCAACAATGTTGACGGCATCTATGCTGTGCACAACGGGACCGGCTATTCTTCCAGCCTGACGGTGACGACGGGCGAGGAGTCGGTGATCGAGGGCAACAACTTCGGTATCCGCGCCCTGAACAATGGTTATGGTTCCCTGAGCGTTACGGCCAATGGCGATGTCACCGGCAACAATGTTGACGGCATCTACGCCAACAACTCCTCGTCTGGCACCTACCTGACGGTGACGACTGGCGAGGAGTCGGTGATCGAAGGCAACAACTTCGGCATCCGCGCCCTGAACAATGGTGTTGGTTCCCTGAGCGTTACGGCCAACGGCGATGTCACGGGCAACAACGTTGACGGCATCTACGCGCTGAACAACGGGACTGGCTATTTCTCCAGCCTGACGGTGACGACGGGCGAGGAGTCGGTGATCGAGGGCAACAACTTCGGTATCCGCGCCCTGAACAATGGTTATGGTTCCCTGAGCGTTACGGCCAATGGCGGTGTCACCGGCAACAATGTTGACGGCATCTATGCGGTGAACAACGGGACTGGCTATTTCTCCAGCCTGACGGTGACGACGGGCGCGGAGTCGGTGATCGAAGGCAACAACTATGGCATCCGCGCCATCAACAACGGCAACTACTCGCTGCGCGTTACGGCCAATGGCGATGTCACCGGCAACAACGTTGACGGCATCTTTGCGAGCAACTCTGCGAATGGCACCTACCTCACGGTAACGACAGGTGAGGAGTCGGTGATCGAGGGCAACAACTTCGGCATCAACGCCCGGAACTTCGGCACCGGTGCGCTGTCAGTGACGGCCAATGGCGACGTGACCGGCGGCATAGCAGGTATCAACGCGCTGTCTTCTGGCTCTCCCATTGCGATCACCGTCGGCGGCACCGTGCAGAACGCCAGCGGCGAGGCCTTTGACCTGGCGATCCAGGCCACAGGCGCCGCGACCACGCTCGCCAATGGCGGCGTCACCACCGGCCGGATCATCCTGTCGGCCTTCGACGACGACGTTACCAATACCAACACCTGGAACACCGCCGGCGACAGCGACTTCGGTGCTGGCTTTGACGAGCTGGTGAACGAGGGACGGATCAATGCCGGCGGTACGGAGGACGTGGCGGACACCACGCGGTTCCTGAACCTGGAACTGCTGCGCAACGGTGGCACGATCAGCATGGTCGACCAGGGATCGGGCGACGGCAGCAACATCTCGGACAACCTGTTCGTATCCGGCGACTATGTGGGCGAGGGCGGCACGCTGGCCGTTGACGCGTTCCTCGGCGGACCTGGGTCGGTGGCGGATGTCCTGACCATCGGAGGCAACAGTTCGGGCACCACCTTCGTGGCGGTGAACGATACCAATCCCGGCTTCGGCACCTTCAATCCGGACGGCATCCTGGTCGTCGATGTTTTCGGCGGCAGCGCGGCCAGCGACTTTGCCCTGATCGACGGCCCAATCAACAGTGGCCTTTATGCCTATGAACTGGTCTACGACGACACGGGCCTGAACGGCCAGTTCCTGCTTGAGTCCTTCGTGGGCGTGGGAACCTTCGAGGTGGCCGCCGTGGTCTCTGGCGCGCAGAACATCTTCTTCGACACGACAATGAGCTGGGTTGAACGCCAGAACCAGCTGCGCGACTGGTATGGCAAGCGCAACGTGGTGGTGGCGGTGGCCGATCCGCCGATGGCGGAAGAGGTGAACGAGACCGGCCTGTGGCTGACGGTGCGCGGCAGCAAGACTGACCGCGAGGCCGACGACCGCACCGAGGCCTTCGGCAATTCTTACGTCTTCGACACGGGCTATGACCAGGATACCTTCAGCATCATGGGCGGGGCCGACTTCGGCACCAGCCTGGGCGGCGACGGCACGATGCTGTTCGGTGTGCTGGCGGGATACTTCACCTCGGAGGTGGACCTGAACGGCAGCAGCACCGACATCGAGTATGAGGGCGGCACTCTTGGCGCCTATGCCACCTACCTGAACGGCGGCTTCTTCGCCGACCTGCTGGGCAAGGTGGACTTCTATGATGTCGACTACAACGCCGCGCGCGACGGCGGCGACTCGGCCGACGGCACCAACTGGGGCCTCAGGACCGATGTGGGCTACCGCTTCTCGATGGGTGAGGCCTATATCGAGCCGGTGGCGTCGCTGGCGGCAGTGTGGACCGACATCGACAGCTTCTCGCTCTACGACACGACGGCACGGCCGGGCAGCAATGATGCGGTCCAGCTGGGCGGCGGTGCGCGCATCGGCTGGGATACGGCGGCCATCGACCTGAGCCTGACCGGCCGGGTATGGGACGTGGTGAGCGGCGGCAATGACGTCGGCATCATCGTTCCGGGCACGGCGCTGACCTCGGTATCCGACTCGAGCTTCACCGGTGTCTTCGGAGAGGTGAGCGGGCAGATCGGCTACAGCTTCACCGAGCGGTCGAATGTCTACCTGGCCGGCAGCTACCTGTTCAACGACGAGCAGAAGACCCTCAGCGGAGCCGCAGGCTTCAGCTTCAGCTGGTAGGGTCTGGGTCGGGTACGACTTGCGAGGACGATCAACCTTGTCTGCGGCGCCGTGTTTGAAGCGTGGCTGGCATGGCATTGATTGCGCCTGACTGGTCGAGCGCTGCCTTGCCAAGTTTGCCAGCACTCTCGCTCTGAAGGTGCTCGGGAACATGGCCTTCGCTTGAGAACGTCACCAGCATGCCGGTGTGGCCGAGGTTTTGGCTCCAGGCCTTGAACGCGTCCTGCGACTTGCAGATGCGCTCGCCAGGGCGGGCTGATCTGACCGGCATTGCGGACGCACGTCGTCGTGAGTTCAACTGTCTCAGGATCGGGCTTCACTACTGCATGGACTCTTGCTGTGCAGTGCAATCAGGCTATTCCTGGAACCGAATTACTAGTCGAGCGCCAACCTTGCCGCTAGGGCAAACTTCGTTTTCCTATCCCACTGCAAGCCAGGGCGGGGAACGATATCGGTGCTTCCCATTCTTGATATTTGCATCTTTGTCAAACCGCAGGTGTCTAGCAAGCAACCAGACACTACCAAAAGGAAGTTGGTGCCGGCTACAGGACTCGAACCTGTGACCCCCTGATTACAAATCAGGTGCTCTACCAACTGAGCTAAGCCGGCTACCTGACGACGCCGCAAGAGGGCCAGGCACGGCGATCCCGCCGTCGAGAAGAGCCATCATGACCCGTAGCCGAGTACCCAGATGGGCGCGAGCGCTTCCCGTTGCCAGACCCCTTCGCGTTGCGGGCTATAAGGAAAATCGCGGAGTCACGCAAGCGGGTTCGCCGTCGGCAGCGCGAGGACGCGCTATTGCTGGCGTCAGGGGCTTCGAATAGGGTCATTCGGGGGACATTGGGAAACAATTGATGAAGCGCGCGTCATTTCACGCATGGGTCCTGTCCATGCTGGCAACCCTGCTGGCGGGACTGCTCTTGCTGGCGCCGGCTTCTGGACCTGTCCTGGCCCAGGAGCCGCCGCCGGAAGAGATCAGCGAGCTGGTCAAGCTCCTGTCCAAGCCGGAAGTGAAGGCCTGGCTCGAAGCGCAGTCCCGGGCGCAGCCGCAGGCCGAGCCAGCCCTGAACCTGATCGATAGCTCGGCGCTCTCCGCCGCACTGACATACATCGAACAGCACCTCAATCGGGTGTTGTCGACCCTGCCCAGGATACCGGCGCAGTTCGAACGCGCCTGGAACATCCTGCTGGTCGAGTTCGAGGAGCAGGGGGTTCTTGGCGTTCTTGCGCTCGTCGCGACCTTCCTCGCCGCGGGACTGGGGCTCGACTACGTCACCCGCAAGCTGATGGCTCCCTATCGCAGCTGGATGAAGCAGCACCGCCATGACACGCCGCGGGGGCGGACGAAGAACTTCGGCGCGCGCCTGCTCTACAGCTTCATCTTGATCGGCGTGTTCGTGGTGGGCAGCGCCGGCGCCTTCCTGATCTTCAGTTGGCCGCCGCTGCTGCGCGAGGTGGTGCTGGGCTATTTGAGCGTCGGAATCATCTCGAGGCTCACCTTCATGCTGGGCCGCGCCCTTCTGCTTCCGCCCCACCTGAAGCTCGCGACCGCGGATCATCTGCGTGTCCTGCCGATGAGCCCGGCAAGCGCCACGCACTGGTACTTCTGGTCGGGCTGGATCGTGTCCTGGTTCGTCTTCGTCTACGTCACATTCGAACTGCTGACGACGCTGGGGTTCGATCAGGACAGCCTGGTGACCCTCGGCATTCCCGCCAGTGTCGTCCTGCTGGTGATGATCCTCGCTGCCATCTGGCGGCGCCCGATACCTGCGCTCACCGGCAGCGGCAGCTGGAGTCCGCAGACCATCTCCTGGCTGCTGACCGTGTTCTTCGTGGTCCTCTTCGGCCTCCGCATGGCCGGTGCATGGACGGCCTTCTGGCTCACCTTCGCCGTCGTCGCCGTCCCGGGAATCATCTACCTGGTCAATCGCGCGGTACATCACACCATGCGCGCGCCGGAGCCCGGGACCGACGCGCGGCCTTTCGCGCCGATCACCATCACGCTGGTGGAGCGCGCCTTCCGGGTGACCATCATCGTCGCGGCCTCCCTGCTGCTGGCGCGCTACTGGGGACTGGGCATGACCAGCATGGCGCAGGACGATGGCTTCTCCACGCGGCTGCTGCGCGGCGGGCTCAATGCGGCCATCATCGTTCTTGCCGCAGACATTGGCTGGAACATCGTGAAGGCGCTGATGGAGAAGAAGATCGCCGCCAGCGCAGAGACCGGCCACAGCGCTGGCGAAGCGAAGGCGCAGCAGGCGCGGATGCGCACCTTGCTTCCCATCTTCCAGAATATCCTCTTCGCCATCATCGTGGTGATGACGGTGCTCATGGCATTGTCGGCGGTGGGCGTTCAGGTCGGCCCCCTGATCGCGGGCGCCGGCGTCGTCGGCGTGGCGATCGGGTTCGGCGCGCAGACACTGGTCAAGGACATCATTTCCGGTATGTTCTATCTGCTCGACGACGCCTTCCGGGTGGGCGAGTACATCGACAGCGGGAGCTACAAGGGGACGGTGGAATCCTTCAGCCTCCGCTCGGTTAAGCTTCGCCATCACCGCGGTTATCTCACCACGGTCCCCTTCGGAGAGCTGGGCGCCGTGCAGAACATGAGCCGTGACTGGGTGGTCGAGAAGTTCAGCATCTCGGTGGCCTACGACACCGATGTCGACAAGGCACGCAAGATCGTCAAGAAGATCGGACTGGAGCTGGCGGCGGATCCGGAGTTTGCGCCGCACGTGATCGAGCCGCTGAAGATGCAAGGCGTCCAGAACTTCGGCGACTACGGCATCGAGCTGCGGATCAAGATGATGACCAAGCCCGGCGAACAGTTCGGCATGAAGCGCAGGGCATGGCTGATGATCCGGCGGGCCTTCCAGGAAGCCGGAATCAAGCTTGCCGCGCCCAAGATCGAAGTCTCGGGCGGCGAATCTCCGGCTGCGGCGGCTGCGCAGGCCGTCCTTTCGGCAAAGGACACGCCGGCCCCTTCGGCAGGATGACGTGCTTCAAACCTCAGCGGGTGAGGGCGTAGAGGGCTACGGCGCAGGCATTGGAAACGTTCAGGCTGCGGATCGGGCCGTTGAGGTCGAGGCGAACGAGCTGGTCGCAGCTGTCGCGCGTCAACTGGCGCAGGCCCTTGCCTTCCGCACCCATCACGACGGCAAGCGGTGGTGCGGGATCGAGGTCCTGAAGCAGTCCGGGCGCTTCGCTGTCGAGGCCGGCGATGCGGAAGCCGTAGTCCTTCAGCTCAGCCATGGCGCGCGAGAGGTTGGTGACCTTCACGTAGGGTACGTGCTCATATGCGCCGGAGGCCGCCTTGTAGAGCACGCCCGAGCCCTCGGGCGAATGCCGCGCCGTGGTTACCAGCGCCGTTACCCGGAAGGCCGCGCAGGTTCGCAGGATGGCCCCGACATTGTGCGGGTCGGTGACCTGGTCAAGCAGAACGATGATGCCGGACTTCTCGATCTGGTCGAGGCGCGGCTGGGCCAGCGGCTTGGCCTCCAGCAGAAGGCCTTGATGCACCGCATACTCGCCCAGCTTGCGATCAAGCTCGCGGGGATGCACGATCTCGAAGGGCACGCGGGCGCGACCGATCTCGTCGGCCAACCGGTCGGCCGCGTTCTTGGAGGCCTTCAGGCTTACCAGATTTCGCCGCGGATTGCTCAGCGCTTCCGTCACCGGATGGACGCCATAGATCAGGTCATTTTCTTCGCTCATGGGGGCGATATAGCCGATCGCGGGACCAAGTCGCGCGGGAAATCTTCGACCAAGGGCGGAGCAGCCTCCCCGTTGCCCGCTGCGCCGGGGCGGTCTAGAACCTTTCGCTAGCCGCGCCAAGGGGTTCCATGTTCAAGAAAATTCTCGTTGCCAACCGGGGTGAAATTGCCTGCCGCGTGATGCGGACCGCCAGGCGCATGGGGATCCGGACGGTTGCCGTCTATTCCGAGGCCGATGCCCGCGCGCTTCATGTGGACATGGCCGACGAAAGGGTGCTGATCGGCCCGCCGCCGGCTGCCCAGTCCTATCTGCTGATCGAACGAATTGTGGACGCCTGCCGCAAGACCGGCGCCGAAGCCGTCCATCCGGGATACGGCTTCCTCTCCGAACGATCGGCCTTCCCGAAAGCGCTGGCGGCGGCGGGTATCACCTTCATCGGACCCAATCCCGGGGCCATTGATGCCATGGGCGACAAGATCGAGTCCAAGAAAGCGGCCGCTGCGGCCAAGGTCTCCACTGTGCCGGGATACATGGGCATCATCGAGGATGCCGACGAGGCCGTGAAGATCGCAGGCGAGATCGGCTTTCCCGTCATGATCAAGGCCTCGGCCGGCGGCGGCGGCAAGGGCATGCGCATTGCCCATTCGGCAACCGAGGTGAAGGACGGCTTTGCCCGTGCCAAGTCCGAAGCCAAGTCATCCTTCGGCGATGACCGTGTCTTCATCGAGAAGTTCATCGTCAATCCGCGCCACATCGAGATCCAGGTGCTCGGCGACTAGCTCGGCACCGTCATCTCCCTGGGAGAGCGCGAATGCTCGATCCAGCGACGCAACCAGAAGGTCATCGAGGAGGCGCCATCCCCCTTGCTGGATGCAAAGACGCGCAAGGTTATGGGCGAACAGGCCGTGGCACTGGCCAGGGCGGTGAACTACGATTCTGCGGGCACGGTGGAGTTCGTGGCAGGGCAGGACCGGTCCTTTTTCTTCCTCGAAATGAACACGCGCCTGCAGGTGGAGCATCCCGTTACCGAACTGGTCACCGGCATCGACCTTGTGGAGCAGATGATCCGGGTCGCCGCGGGCGAGGAGCTGCAGATCAGGCAGAAGGACGTGACCCTGAAGGGCTGGGCGGTCGAGAGCCGCATCTATGCCGAGGACCCTTACCGCAACTTCCTTCCCTCCACGGGGCGGCTGGTGAAGTATCGTCCGCCTGCGGAGCAATCCGCCCACGACATTACGGTCAGGAACGATACCGGCGTCTATGAAGGCGGGGAAATCTCGATCTACTACGATCCGATGATCGCCAAGCTCTGCACCCATGCGCCGACGCGCGCCGAGGCGATTTCTGCCATGGCGCGTTCGCTCGATGCCTTCTACATCGACGGTATCCAGCACAATGTCCCCTTCCTGTCGGCGATCATGGAGAATCCGCGCTGGCAGTCCGGCGCCCTGTCGACCGGCTTCATCGCTGAAGAATTTCCCGAAGGGTTCCATGGGCATGGCCTGACGCCCGAGATCGCCAAGACGCTGGCCGAGGTTGCAATGGTGCTCGATCATGTCGAGAACCGCCGCAAGCGGAAGGTCACCGGACAGATGAACGGCGGCAAGGTGAGTTTCGCGCGCAACCGCGTGGTGAAGCTGGGCAGCGACTACATCGGCGTGGAAGTGACGGAAGATACCGATGCACTGGCCGATGCCTGCGGGTGGGTCCCGGGTACGCCGGTCTTCTCGGCCGATCTCGGGCAGGGCCCGGTGACGGTGCAGGTGAGGCGCATCCCCAACGGCTACAAGTTGAGCTATCGCGGCGTGGTACTGGAGGCCCATGTCTACACGGCGCGGGAGGCCGAGCTGGCAAGGCTCATGCCCGAGAAGGCCGTAGCGGACACTTCAAGGAAACTCATGTGCCCCATGCCTGGCCTGGTCATTTCCATTGCGGTCAGTGAAGGCCAGGACGTCAAGGCGGGGGAGGCGCTGGCGATTGTCGAGGCCATGAAGATGGAGAACATCCTGCGCGCCGAACGCGATGTGACGGTGAAGAAGCTGCATGCCAAGAAGGGTGACAGTCTCGCCGTCGACGCGGTGATCATGGAGTTCGTGTGACGGCGGTCCGGGTGATCGTCGAAGGACGCGTCCAGGGCGTCGGATTTCGGGCCTGGGTCAGCCGCGAGGCGAAAAGCCGGAACCTGAACGGCTGGGTCAGAAACCGTAGTGACGGTTCGGTCGAAGCGGTGTTCGCCGGTGATCAGGTGACAGTTGCCGCAATGGTGGAGGCCTGCCGGTCGGGCCCAGGCCTCGCGGTGGTCAGCAACGTCAGGCAGGCGCCCTGGCCGGACCAGCCACCGTCCGGGTTCTCCGTGCGGCCATCCTAATCATGAGCGGAGACGGGCGATGCCCATCTCCGCGAAGATTGTCAGCCTGGGATCAGGCCTTCCTTCTTCAGGGCCGCCTGCACGGCGGGACGTGAGCCGACCCGCTGCATGAAGGCCTGAATGTTGGGCCACTGCTTGGTGTCGATGCCGACCCACTGGCACCAGTTGATGACCGTAAAGGCATAGGCGTCAGCCACCGAATAGTCGCTGCCGAGCAGATAGGGTTTCTTGGCGAGCTGTGCGTCGAGCCAGCCCAGCCGGTGAGACACGCGCTCGGCGATCGCCTTCTTGCCGTCCTCCGGCATGGCCTTGTTGAAAAGTCCGCCGATGCCCTTGTGCAGCTCCGCGGCAACGAAGTTCAGGCTTTCCATGGCACGGTAACGTTCCATGCTGCCGAACTTGGGCAGCAGCTTTACCTTCTCGGCCTTGTCGGCAAGGTATTGCAGGATGGTCGAGACTTCCGTCAGGACCTCGCCCTTCGCCAGTTCCAGCGTGGGCACGTAGCCCTTGCTGTTCACGTCGTGGAAGTTGTCGCCCTTCTCGGTCTTCTTGCTGCCAAGGTCGACCTTCTCGATTTCATAGGGTTCGCCGATCTCGTTGAGGACAATGTGCGGTGCAAGCGAACAGGCCCCGGGGGAATAGTAGAGTTTCATGGTGGTTCTCCGTTGTGCGGAACTGATGTAGCAGTTTATCGTAACAAATCAAGGCACAATTATTTCGTAGGGGCGTGACTCGGTGGACAGGGCTACCGTGCCATAGGATAGTGGCGTCACGATTTCGAAGGATTTTGCATGCGCAAGCTCAAGACGGCAGGAGGCGCACTCGCCCTCGCCATATTGGCCGCCATCCCGGCCCGAGCGGGATACATCGACAACTATCGGTCCTGGATGATGCTGGGACCCGATGGGCAATCGGCCTATGCCATGGCACTGTTCGATACCATGAGCGTCTTCATTGCCGGCGACGAGTTCTCGACGGCGCGTGCCATTGGTCTGCGCAACTGCGCCAAGGCGCTCAATCTCAAGGCCGGCATGATGGCGCAGGCCATCACGAAGTATTACCAGGACTATCCCGAGAACCAAGTGGCCTCGCCCTTTGTCGCGTTCAACGGCTATCTGGAGCGCGGCGCCTGCAGCCCCTTCATCAACGAGGTGCGCCGCGAGATGGGACTGCCGGAGGTCAAGAAGCAGTAACGGTCGGCCCGAACCCGGCCTCGAAGCCGCGGCGCAGCGCGGCATCGAGTTCGGCCATGCTGACGTTCAGCCCGAGGTCCCGCAAGCTGGTGACCCCGTGTTCGCGTACGCCACAGGGGACGATGCCGTCGAAATGGCTGAGATCGGGCGCCAGATTGATGCTGATGCCGTGGAAGCTCACCCAGTGCCGGACGCGGATTCCGATGGCAGCAATCTTGTCTTCCCGGTCTCCGCGCCTGACCCATACGCCAACCCGGTCTTCGCGCCGCTCTCCGGCAATACCGAAGGCCGCCAGTGTTGCGATGATCCACTGTTCCAACCCGGCAACATAGGCACGAAGGTCGCCACCGCGGCGTTTCAGGTCGAGCATCACATAGGCAACGCGCTGCCCTGGACCGTGGTAGGTATACTGGCCCCCCCGTCCGGTTGCGAAGACAGGGAAGCGCTCCGGTGAAACCAGATCCGCAGGATTGGCCGACGTGCCGGCCGTGTAGAGCGGCGGATGCTCGAGAAGCCATACGCGCTCGCGAACCTCGCCCTGCGCGATTCCCGTCACCACTTCGTCCATACCAGAGAGCGCATCCGGGTATGGCACGAGGCCGCCCGAAACGTACCAGTCGACTGGAGCCGGAGAATGAAGGCTACGGGTTATCTCATCGCGGGAGACCATGAGCGGCTTTTCCCAGTTTCGCTGTTTCGTGGCAAGCTGCAGGCCTTGAGTCGGGGGCCGGGAGTACGGAATGGACGGGTTCAGTGTTCTGATCGCGATTGCCGCTTTCGTGCTGGGTCTGGTGGCATTGCACAAGATGTCGCGGCTGGAAACCCGTGTCGCCCAGCTGCGCATGCAGATCGACCAGCTTCTGGCCGAAGCTGGCCGCAGCGGCATGGCGGACCTGCGCGAGACTGCCGCGGCTGCTGGCCCTGACCTTGCGCCGGCAGCGCCGATTGCAGCCGAAGCCGTGACCGAGCCGCCGGCAGTCGAGGCCCCGCCTGATCTCGGCGTGGTCGAAGCATTGCAGCCATCCGCTCCACCGCCGGTGCGCGACATGGAACAGACACTGGCCTCGCGCTGGTTCGTCTGGATCGGCGGCGTTGCCATCGCCATCGGCGGCCTCCTTTTCGTCAAGTACGCCTATGACAACGGACTGATTCCTCCGACGCTTCAGATCATTCTCGGAGTTCTGGCCGGCGCCGTGCTGGTCGCGGCCGGCGAGCTGGTACGCCGCAAAGGCGCAAGCAGGTTGAGGACCGCGGACGACTACGTGCCTGCCGCACTTTCGGCCGCCGGCCTGGCAATTCTGTTTGCCAGCATTTTTGCGGCCTATGCGCTCTATGAGGTGATCGGCGGGTTTCCGGCCTTCATCGGTCTGGCGGGCGTCGCCCTTGGCGCGCTCGCGCTCTCGCGCTGGCAGGGACCCTTCATCGCGGCGCTCAGACTGCTCGGCTCCTACGTGACCCCGGCGCTCATTCCATCTGCCGAACCCAGTGCATGGGGTTTCTTTGCCTATCTCCTGATCATTCTTGCTGCAAGCTTCGCGGTGCTGCGCGGGCGGAACTGGTGGTGGCTGGGCTATCTGGCCTTGGCGGGTGCGGGCGCCTGGGGGCTGCTCTGGATCAAGGGCGGCAT
>JBGSNJ010000022.1:0-4735 GCA_041739715.1 Aestuariivirga sp. | reverse complement strand
TAAGATGGCGTTCCTCGGCGGTGCGGCTCTGTCCGTTCTGTCCGTTGGCGCGCAGGCCGATGATCTTGCCGATCTGAAGGCTCAGATCGAATCGCTCAACGCCCGCGTTGCCCAGATGGAAGCTGCCCCGCAGGTTCCGGCGGGCTACTCGCTGCTGACCATCTCGGAAGGCGCTCGCCCCGAGACCCCCGGCCTCCCCCTGACGGCGCAGGAGCGCGCTGCCTACGGTGAGACGGCAACTGTTATCAGCGTCCTCCCGACGGCTGATGCTCCGGCCACCACCACGATCACCTGGTCGGGCTATGCCCGCGCCGCCCTGGTCTATGGCGACTCGGATGGTGACTTCCGCGTCCGCTATCGCTCGATCGTCGAGGGCAGTGCTGGTTCTTGGGAGACCATCGATCTCTATGATAAGGACGGGGACCGTCTTACGGGCAGCTACGGCGACGACGACGTCGACGTCCTCGCCCGCGGCCAGCTCCGCGTGAATGCCTCCACCGACACCGCCGTTGGCGAAGTCGGCGTTGACATCCGCCTGCGTGCCAACTTCGACGGCAACGGCGACACCGACGTCTACTCTGACGTGGCGTGGGGCTACTGGGCCATGACCCCCGAGCTGACGTTCGGCGGTGGTTATGCCGGTTCGCTGGGTAACATCGGCTACGGCTATGACGGCGCCTGCACCTGCTACTACACGGACAATGCCGACGTTGCCTTCAACCCGGGCGACACCACGCAGCTCCGTCTGTCTTATGCCAGCGGTCCGTTCTCCATGGGCATCGCCCTGGAAGACGCATCGTTCTACGATCCTGACCAGTATGACGTTGCCGGCGGCTCGGGCCGTGGCGACATCAACTCCGACAAGCTCGGCGTGGCCGGCGAGATCAAGTACGCTGGCGACATGTTCACCGGCGAGATCGCGGGCGTCTACCGTGCGATTGGTGACGATTACGCCAGCTTTGCCGGCGGCAGCGTCAACTATGATGACCTCTGGCAGATCGGCGCTGGTGTGGGCTTCTCCTGGGACATGTTCGCACTGTCGATCGGCGCTGCGATGGGTTCCGGCCCGGCCTTGGTCGAAGCTGATGGCTCTGTCACGGGGTTCGCCGTTCCGGTGCTGGCGCTTGACAGCCAGGATTGGTGGGGCGTGTCCGCTCTTGCCGCGTTCAACTTCAACGACGCGTGGCATGCGGAACTCGGTGCCGGTTACAAGAGCCGTGATTATGATGGCGACAGCGGTTACACGACCTGCAGCCGGTTTGGCTTCGGCGATTGCTTCCTCTCTACCGGTGGTGCCGACTACGACACCTGGGCAGTTCTCGGCGGTATCTACTATGATCCCGTCCCGCAGCTGACCCTCGGTCTCGAAGCCGAGTGGTACACCACGGAGACCGACTGGACCATCACGGCCCTCGATATCGACGAAAGAGATGTCATCACAGACAATGGCTATGAGCTCAACCTGAACGACGAGGTCGACAACTTCTCGGTCGACTTCGTGGCAGTCTGGCGCTTCTAATCTTCAACCACAATCTCTGGGAACGGCCCGCTTCGGCGGGTCGTTTTCATTTCAGCCCCACGCAAAGCCTTGCTGGCGCCACGTTTCTCCGCTAGCGATGTGGTTGAAAAGATCATGTTCCCGCCCCCCATGCGCGCTGTCACGCTCCTCGCTATCGCCACGGCCTTGGTCGGCTGTACTGCCACGTCCGATATCGAAAGCCGCGACTTCATGGTGCAGCAGAACGCCACCCCGGCGTCGATCGACGCAGGAACGGCGCAAGAGATGGCAAAGCTGCTGGGCACGTCCGGGCCAACCTATGTGACCTTGGTTGTCTCCGCCAAAGGCGCACCCGGCACCACGGCCTCGACCAACCCGTCCGACAATCGCGGCAAGCCCGCCACCTCCGGCAGCGGATTTCTGGTCGATGGCTCCGGCTATGTCCTGACAGCAGCCCATGTTGCCCTCGGCAAGGGGAACGAGGTTTCGGCCAGGGCTGCCAATGGCCGTGTCTATGGCGGCCAGGTCATCGCCATTCTACCCGACAACGACATGGCCCTGATCCGCCTCAAGGGCTATTCCGGCCGGGCTGCAACGCCAGTGAAGAACCAGTGTATTTCGCCGGGGAGCATGGTTTATTCGCTTGGCAAGCCCCACGCGCAGGGAGACACCGCGCGCATCGGCAAACTCGAATCCATGAGCTATGGCCGCGCCGTCCAGTATGGAAAGTTCGGCTATCCCGATGCCATGGTGCTGAAGATGGGAACTCAGAAGGGCGAGTCCGGCGGGCCGGTTTTCAACGAGCAGGGTCAGCTCATCGGCATGGTCGTCAGCACGCTGACCGACGCCAATGGCAATCTGATCAATCTCGCGCATGCCATCCCGGCTTCCGATCTGGCGCGCTTCCTGTGCAGCAACATGAGCTGCGATGCCGAATGGCAAAGCCTGTCGCGCAAGACCACCACCCAATGCAGCAACATCTGATACCGAGAGGCGTCAGGGCTTCTTCAGGCTGATCCGCACGGTCACGATGGTCTCGATCGTGGCATCGCCGCGTCCGGCCACCGCCGCCAGCGGTAGCTCTCGGCTGTCGACGGGAAAGGTAATGTCCACCGAGCCCTCTTTCGACAAGAGCTGACGCATGGCGTCGTCGGCGGCTTTGATGAACCCGTCGCATAGCTCATCCGAGGGCGCCCGATCACGCAGTTTGGTAAAGGCTAACTTCAGCCGGCTGTAGTAACTGCCACGGAGATAGGATCTCAACCAGGACTCCGACGTGTGTGCCTGGCGCATCTCGTCGTTGTGATCGATGAAGCCTTGCACGAGGTTCTCATCGAGATAGACGGTCCGCAGCCCCAACAAGATGGCGCGCTGATAAAGCTCCGAATCGCCGCCGGCGCTATATCCGCGCAACCGCGTGTCGTAACCGCGCATGCGCTCGAACACGCTGCGCTGCAAGACCTGAAAACCCTGCAGGCTGTTGGCGCCGAGACCATCGACGCCCGCTGGACGGTGCCGTACCAGCTCCTTGCCGCGCTTGAACTTGGCGAAGTCACCCGGCACCAGCGTCACGCCAAGCTGCGATGTGCATTTCTTGTCCAGAAAGATATCAGCATCGCAGAACAGCAGCCACTCGCCGCGTGCGACTGCCGCACCGGCATTCCGCGCTTCGCAATGCGCATAGTAGTCCTTGTTTTCAACCTTCACGACCCGAACCGCCGGGAACGTGGACTCGACGTAGCGCGCAGCGCCCTGCGGGCAGGAGAAATCGACTACAATCACTTCGGCGCTCTCTTGGCGCACCATGTCCGGCAAGGTCTGCTTGAGATGATCAAGCCTCCCCTTGCAGGTGGTGATGATGCTGAACTTCGGAGCGCTGCTCATTCTGCGGCAAACTCAAGTGGAGAACAATGAAGGGTGCATCAGCGGTTTCTCACGGTCTAGGCCTGCACCGTGCCATAGGCATCCAGAATGGGTTTCAGATGCCGCTCGTAGTTCTTCCAGCGCCCCACCGATGAGGAGTTGATCTCAGACCGCACCTGGAGGCGGCTGGGGGTTCGCACCGTGCTCGCGTTCTGTTCGGGGTGCAGGCAGCTCTCTTCCCACTCCAGGTTCAGGAAGGCCAGAAGATCGCCAACCACCTGCCGCGGCTCCGCTGTGAGCCGCTCATAGTCGACATCGAAGATCCGGCCCGGCAGGACACTCTTCCAATGCGGCATGAGCCGGGCGTAGCTGGCGTAATGGGCCGCATAGGTCTCCGGACTGTAGCTGTAGCTGTGGAGAGCGTTCATCTCGTTCTGGAAGGCAGAGACGAAGGTATCGCCCGGATGGCGCCGGCAATGCACGATCTGCGCGTTGGGAAAAAGGAACGCGATCTCGGCGCAATAGCGGAAGTTGTCCGGCATCTTGTCCAGCAGCCGTTCGCGTTCCGGCGCAAGATATCTGGCGGACTCGTTGTAGACCTCGGTCAGCTGCCGGACGCCCGACGCCCCGCGCGTGACCAAGCCGTTCTCCACCTGGGCGACGGGGCCATCACCGCGCAGGGTCTTTACGATGTAGGTTATGGTCTCCGGCTCGCCAATGCTGCCAACCTTGCTGTGCGCCGAGATGATCTGCGCGGTGAGCGTGGTGCCCGAGCGGGGCAAGCCCACGACGAAGATATGCCGCTTCGTGGGATCCCCATAGGCCTGCGCGAAACGGGCAATGCGCTCCTGACTGTAGTAGTCGATACGGCCGTCCGTTGCCCCTGCGAAATCGGCCATGGGCGGCGCCGGCGACAGTAGCCGCTTGGACGCCAGCGTCGTCTCGAAGGCCTCTTCGTAGCGCTTGCTGTTGTCCAGCATGACGGCCTTGCGGAGAAGCAGCGCGCTGCGTTCCTGAGGATGAAGCTTCGGCTGCTTGAGGATGTCTTCCACCATTGCGAAGACCGGCGAGTCGGTTCCGGGCTTGCCGATGCTGGACAGCAAGGCGACATAGCGGCTCCGGAACGGCGTGACGTCGATCTGCTTGCGGATCTCGTCCTCCGCCTCTTCGCTTCGCCCAAGCGACAGAAGGCAGTCGACCATTTCCACATGAATCGCCGGCCGGGCACCTTGGGGCGCTCCCGCAAGTGCTTTCCGGTACAGTTCGACCGCCTTCTCACCCTGCCCCAGCTCGAAGTGAAACGATCCGATGCGCCAGGTCACGATGGGATTGGATGGCTCGAGCGCGGCGGCGCGCTCATAATGCCTTGCCGCT